>JBKOYY010000117.1:0-18285 GCA_046725615.1 Pseudomonadota bacterium | reverse complement strand
GCCGATGCGCGCGTGGCTGATGGCGCCGGCGCACATCGCGCAGGGCTCGAGCGTCACATAGAGAGTGAGGCCGGTTAGGCGATAGTTGCCCAGCTTCGCCGCGGCGGCGCGCAGGGCGACGATCTCGGCATGGGCGGTCGGGTCGTGGCCGCCGATGGGCTGGTTGGCGCCGATGGCGACCACCTCGCCGGTGGCCGGGTCGACGACCACGGCGCCCACGGGGGTCTCACCGGCTTCCGCAGCGGCTTGCGCTGCTTCGAGCGCGATGCGCATTGTCCGGCGATCATGGTCCACGATCCCCTACGAAGCGACGCCGCGGGCGAAGGTCAACCCCAGGACGGCGAGGGCGAGCGCGTCGCCAAGCTGCTGGCGCGCTGCGGCGTGGGCTCGCGCCGGGACGTGGAGCGCCTGATCGGCGAGGGCCGCGTGGCGATCAACGGCCGGACGCTGGAGACCCCGGCGGTGAAGGTCGAGCCCGGCGACATCGTCACTGTCGACGGCGAGGTGGTGGGCGAGCCCGAGCCGACGCGCCTGTTCCGCTACCACAAGCCCGTCGGGCTGGTGACGACCCACAAGGACCCGGCGGGGCGGCCGACCGTGTTCGAGGCGCTGCCCGAGGGCCTGCCGCGGCTGATCTCGGTGGGGCGGCTGGACCTCAACTCCGAGGGGCTGCTGCTGCTGACCAACGACGGCGAGCTGGCGCGGGCGCTGGAGATGCCGTCGACGGCCATCGTCCGCCGCTATCGCGCCCGGGCCCATGGCCGCACGACGCAGGAGAAGCTGGACACCCTGAAGGACGGCATCACCGTCGAGGGCGTCCGCTACGGGCCGATCGAGGCCAAGCTGGACAAGGCCAAGGAGGGGCCGCAGGGCGCGAACCTCTGGCTGACGGTGACGCTGCACGAGGGCAAGAACCGCGAGGTCCGGCGGGTGCTGGAGGCGCTGGGCCTGAAGGTGAACCGGCTGATCCGCCTGGCCTATGGGCCGCTGGCGCTCGGCACCCTGGGCGTGGGCGAACTCGAAGAGGTCGGGCCGCGGGTGGTGCGCGAGCAGTTCGCCGAGCACATCGACCCGGCAAACCTGCCGAAGGGCGAGCGGCCGCAGTACCGCTCGCCGGCCCGCAAGCGGCGGCGCGCCCAGGACGAGGGCGATGCGGTGGTCGCCGCCCCGGCCGCGGCGCGCGAGCCGAAGGGCAAGACCGAATACAAGGCCGGCTGGGCCAAGCCGAAGAAAAAGGTCCGCCCCCACCCGCCGCCGAAGAAGGCCGCGGCGCGGCCCGCCGATTCCCGGCGCGCCGACGCCGGCCCCGCACGCGCAAGGCCCACAGGCGGGAAGCCCGCGGCGGGCAAGGCTTCAAGCGGTAGGTCCCCAGGCGGCAAGCCCTCGGTCGGCAAAGCTCTCGGCGGCAAACCGTTCGGCGACAGACCGGGGGGCGCCAGGGCTGCGGGCGTCAGACCCGCGGGGACTAAAGCTTCTGGATCTCGGCCGGCCGCCGGCCCTGGCGAAGGCCCGCGCGGGCCGAGGCCATCCGCATCACCTCGGAAAAGCCCCGGCGCTCGTCCGCCAGGCCGTCCGCGACCGGGCGGTCGAGGGCCGCGCGGGTGAGGCGCTTGGCGTAGGCGATCCCCTCGGCGCCGCGCCCCTCCCATTCGGCGGCGATCTCCAGCGCCCGCGCCAGCGGATCGCCGGCCAGTTCGTGGACGAGGCCGATCCGATGCGCCTCGACGCCGTCGAAGGTGAGGCCGCGCAGGATGATCTCCAGCGCCTTGGCCTCGCCGACCACGCGCGGCAACCGCTGGGTCCCGCCGCCGCCGGGGAAGATGCCGATGCGGGTCTCGGGCAGGCCGATGGCGGCGGCGTCCGGGGCGGCGATCCGCAGGTCGCAGGCCAGCGCCAGCTCGAAGCCGCCGCCCTGGCAGAGGCCGTTGATCGCCGCCACCATCGGCTTGGGCGCCTCGGCGATCTCATCGACCAGGGCCAGGAAACCCTGGCGCGGCCGGCGGCCCGGCTCGGGCGGCGGCAGCGGCGGCGCGCCCTCGGTCGCGTCGCTGGCGTCGGACAACTCGTCCACGTCGTAGTGGCGGATGAAGATCCCAGGCACGCCGCCGGTGATGACCACGGACCGGATCTCGGGGTCGGCGGCCAGCGGGCGGAAGGCCTCCAGCATCTCCTGGGCCCCCGCGGCGGTCATCGTCCCCCAGGGCGGGTTCGCATAGGTCATCACCGCCGTCCCGCCCTTGCGGCTCACCGTCACCAGGCCCATCGGCCGTCCTCCCCTTGATTGTTGGGCCAAAGCTTGGAACGGGGAGACGGAACAGGGAAGTGTGTCCCAAGGGCAGGAGCGTCCGGGGCAGGGCTGAAGACGGCGGGGAGCGACGGCTTGCGGATCGTATCGGGGGAGTTTCGCGGCAAGGCCCTGGCGACGCCCAAGGGCGACACGACCCGGCCCACGTCGGACCGGGCGCGGCAGGCGATCTTCAACATCCTGGAGCACGCGCCCTGGTCGCCGGGCCTGCGCGACCGGCGGGTGATCGACCTGTTCGCCGGCTCGGGCGCCCTGGGTTTCGAGGCGATCTCGCGCGGGGCGGCCTTCTGCCTGTTCGTGGAGACCGACGAGGCGGCGCGGGGCGCGATCCGCGAGAACGTCGACGCCATGGGTCTGTTCGGGCGCACCCGCGTGCACCGCCGCAGCGCCATCGACCTCGGCGTGCGGCCCGGCGCGGACGGCCCGGCCTTCGACCTGGCGTTCCTCGATCCGCCTTATGGCAAGGGGCTCGGCGAGCAGGCGCTGGAGCGGCTCACGGCCGGTGGCTGGCTGGCCCCCGAGGCCCTCGTGGTGTTCGAGCGCGGGGCGTCCGAGGCGCCGTTATCCGTCGAGCATTACGAAGTCCTCGACGAACGCGAATACGGGGCCGCGAAGGTCCATTTCCTGAAGCATACTGGCGGCTGAAAGCACGTCACAAATAGTTCGCAAAAGCTTGTTCGTTCAGGGCGGCTGAGATAACCGCCCGTTAGCTACGCATCCGCGATCCGTGACCCGCCCTGTGTGCGGAGTTGGACATGACGCGGCTGCTCGACATTGCGCCCTACGTGCCGCCGGCGGCGCCCGGCGCCCTGGGCGGCGAGGTCTATCGGCGGTTCCAGGACGAGCCGGACACCCTGGCCATCGCCGTCGTGGACGACGACGGCACGCCGCTGGGCCTGGTGGAGCGCAACGCGTTCCTGGTGCTGATGGCGGCGCAGTACGGCCACGCGCTCTGGTCCAAGCGGCCGATCTCCCACGTGATGAAGCGCGACCCGGTGGTGGCCGACGGCGAGACCTCGGTCGGAGACTTTTGCGGCCAGGTGCTGGACGGGCAGGCTTCGGAGCTGCTGCACGGCTTCATCGTTACGCGGGCCGGCCGCTATGCCGGGGTGGGCACGACCCTGACGCTGCTGCAGGCCTCGGCGGCCAGCGCCGCCAGCCATGCCGAGACCATGAGCCGGCTGGCCTGGGAGGCCAGTGAGGCCCTGGCCACCAAGGGACGGTTCCTGGCGGTGATGAGCCATGAGATCCGCACGCCCCTGAACGGCGTGCTGGCGGTGGCGGAGATCATGAAACGAAAGTCGACGCAGCCCGACCTTGCGCCGTTCATCGACACGATCCTGGAATCGGGCGGGGCCCTGTTGCGCCTGCTGAACGACGCCCTCGACCTGTCGCGAGCCGAGGCGGCCGAACTGACCCTGCACGAAGACGCCCACGCCGCCGCCCGGCTGCTGGACGACGTCGCCGGGCTGTGGTCGGCGCAGGCCGAGCTGAAGGGGCTGTCGGTGGAGGCGGCCTACGACGGGCCGGCCGACCTGTGGCTCCGCGTGGACCAGGTGCGCCTTCGGCAGGTGCTGAACAACCTGGTCGGCAACGCCCTGAAGTTCACCACCGAAGGCGGGGTTCGGGTGCGGCTCGCCGCGCAGGCCGAGGGTGAGCGGGTGCGGTTGCGGGGCGAGGTGTCCGACACCGGCCCGGGCATTCCGGCCGACCGGCTGGACGCCATCTTCGCGCCGTTCCACCAGACGGAGGAGGGGCTTCGCCACGGGGGCGCGGGCCTGGGGCTGGCGGTCTGCCGGCAGATCGTGGAGCGGATGGGCGGGCGGATCGCCGCCGAGCCGAACGGGGGCCGCGGGGCGCGGTTCGTCTTCGAGGTCCCGCTGGAGCGCGCGCCGCCGACCGTCGTCGAGCCGGTGGCGACCTCGACCATCGAAGCGGCGCCGGGCGCCGTGCGCATCCTGATCGTCGACGACAACGCCACCAACCGGATGGTCGCCCGGACCCTCTGCGAGATGTTCGGTTGCGTCTGCGAGACGGTGGACAACGGCGGCGAGGCGGTGCGGATCGCCGCGGGTGGCGGCTTCGACCTGATCCTGATGGACATCAAGATGCCCGGCGTCGACGGCGTGGAGGCCACGCGCCGCATCCGCTCGGGCGGCGGTCCCGCCTCGCAGGCCCCGATCCTGGCGCTGACGGCCAACGCCGATCCGGCGGACGCGGCCTTCTATCGCCTGTGCGGCATGAACGGGGTGGTGGAGAAGCCGATCAAGCCCGAGCGCCTGCTGGCCGCGATGAACGCCGTGCTGGCGGTGGAGGCGGCGGCGGCCTGAAGCTCAGGTGGGCTCGCGCACCACCTGCAGCCGCGGTCCCTGGGGAACGCGGATGGCGCAGACAAGGCCGCTGCGGGCGAAGTCCAGGGTCACCCGGCCGCCCAGCTCGCGGGCGACGCCGCGCTCGAGCAGGCGCGAGCCGAAGCCGCGCCGGGTCGGGGGCGCCACCGCGCCGCCGCCGGACTCGCGCCAGACGATGCTGACCTCGCCGTCCGCGGTCTCCGACACCTCCACGTCAACCCGGCCTGCGCCGCGCCAGGCGCCGTGCTTCAGCGCGTTGGTGGCCAGTTCGTGCAGCGCCATCCCCAGGCTGACGACGTAGTTCGGATCGAGCTGCAGGTCGGGGCCGGTGACCGCGTAGGGCCGCCCGTAGGCGCGCAGGGTGGCCTCGGCCAGTTCGTGCAGGCAGGCGCTTTCCCAGGCGCGACGGACCAGCAGGTTGTGGGTCGACGAGAGCGCGAGCAGGCGCTCGATGAAGAGGTCGCGGGCCTGGCCCATGTCTCCCTCGTCGCGGAGCGTCTGGGCGGCCACCGACTGGACCGCGGCCAGGGTGTTCTTGACGCGGTGGTTCAGCTCGTCGAGCAGCAGCTTCTGGCGGGTCTCGTGCTCCTGCATCCGCGCCATGGCGTCCAGGGTCTTGAGCTCGCCCTGCTTGCGGGCGGTGATGTCCATCAGGGCGCCGATGACGCGGCGGGGCTCGTCGGTCTCTCCGGCCGTGATCTCGGCCACGGCGAAAACCCAGACTTCCCGGCCGTCGGTGCGGTTCATCCGAAATTCCGACCGGAAGGACTGGCCCGTCGCCATCGCCGCTTCCCACTCGGCGCTGACGCGCGGGCGGTCGGATAGGTCGACGATCATCTCGAGGCCGGGCCAGAGATCCTCGAACACCAGCTCCCGTTCGAAGACGGCGTCGTCCGACCCGTGGTGGGTCAGCTGGCGACGCTCGAAGTCGAGTTCGTAGACGTGCATCCCGGCGAGCTGGAGGGCCAGGATCAGCCGCTGTTCGGCGCGCCGGATCGTCTCCTCGGCGGCCTTCTCGTCCGAGATGTCCATGGCCGCGCCGCGCAGTCCGACGCATGCGCCGTTCTCGTAGACCGCCTCGCCGAACACCCGGATCCAGCCGCGCGAGCCATCGTAGCGGGTGAAGGGCGCTTCGTACTGGAGGCGGTCCCCCGGCGGACGCGAGCGGGCCATCATCCGCGCGATCCGCGGGTGGTCCTCGGGGTCGTAAGGCGCGAGGCCATCGACCATCGGCTGGACCTGCGGACCGCCGCCCATGAGGCGCACGCATTCCTCGGAGCGGGTCAGCATCCCGGTGCGGAAGTCGCAATGCCAGCCGCCCAGGCGGGCGACCTGGTTGGCCGAGCGCAGCACGGCGGCCTGAAGCTCGGCCTCGCGTTCGCGCGCCTCGGCGGCGCGACGCGCCTCCTCGATCTCGGTGACGTCGCGCGACGTCACCAGCAGGGCCACCGGGGTTCCGGAGTCGTCGGACAGGGGCGCGATGACGTTGTCGAAGTAGCGGAGGGCGCCCTTGAAGGTCCGGGTCGGGCCCATGACCCGGTTCGTCTCCCCGGCCATGCCGCGAGCGAGGGCGGCCGCCACCATCGGCCGCTCGGCCTCGCCCCACAGGGTGAGCCATTCGACGCCCATCAGGTCCGCGACGCCGGGCGCCTCCATCAGGACGGCGCCGTTGCGGTTCACGAACTGGATGTGGCCCACCAGGTCCAGGATCTTGACGCAGTCGGGGCTGCTCTCCAGGGCGCTGCGGAAGAATCCGTCGCCAGCGAAGCGGCTCGACGCGAAATGACCCCTGAGAGCATTCATTCTCGAGCCCCCGGCGTCCCGAGATCCCTGTTGCGGGGCGAATACTAGACCCGGGCCGGGGGTGGGCAACGGTCGCCAGCGTCGCAGGGGGTGTCGCAGGGCGGAACGGCGGGATCAGCGCCGGCCGAACAACCTCTCGATGTCGGCCAGCTTGAGTTCCACGTAGGTGGGGCGGCCGTGGTTGCACTGGCCCGAGTGGGGCGTGGCCTCCATCTGGCGCAGCAGGGCGTTCATCTCGGGCGCGGTGAGCCGTCGCCCGGAGCGGACCGACCCGTGGCAGGCCATCGTCCCGCAGACGTCCTCCAGCCGCTCCTTCAGGGCCAGAGCCGAACCGTTCTCGGAGAGGTCGTCGGCGATGTCGCGGACGAGACCGATCACGTCGGTGTCGCCCAGCAGGGCGGGGACCTCGCGCACCAGTACGGCGCCGGGCCCGAAGGGTTCGACAACGAGGCCCAGGGCGGCCAGTTCGTCGGCGCGGGAGGCCACGCGCTCAGCCTCGGCGGGGTCGAGCTCGACCACCTCGGGCAGCAGCAGCGCCTGGCGGGCGACCCCGCCCTCGGCCATCTCGGCTTTCATGCGTTCGTAAACCAGGCGCTCGTGGGCGGCGTGCTGGTCGACGATGACCACCCCGTCGCGGGTCTGGGCGACGATGTAGGTCTCGTGCACCTGGGCGCGGGCGGCGCCGAGGGGGAAGTCCACGGGATCGAACGCCGGCGCGGCGGCTGGCGCCTCTGCGAAGCCCGCGAGATCCGGGGCGGGTTCGGCGCGGGCGGAGACCTCGGACAGCCCCGGGATCGCCTGGGCGGCCGAGGCGGGCGTCCAGCCACCCTGCGCCCAGGCCGAAAAGCCGCCGCCGGACGGCCGGTGCGGCACAGGCGGCATGGTCTCGGCCCTGAAGCCGCCCAGCGCCGCCATGGCGACCGTGGTGGAGGCGCGGTGGCCGGCGGCCGCCAGGGCGTGGCGCAGGCCGCCGACGATCAGGCCCCGCACCAGGGCAGGATCGCGGAACCGCACCTCGGCCTTGGCCGGGTGGACGTTCACGTCGACCAGGCCGGGGTCGAGCTCGACGTAGAGCGCGCAGGCCGGGTGGCGGTCGCGGGCCAGGAAGTCGGCGTAGGCGCCGCGCAGGGCGCCCTGCAGCAGGCGGTCGCGCACCGGCCGACCGTTGACGAACAGGTACTGGTGGGCGGCGTTGCCGCGATTGTAGGTGGGCAGGCCGGCGTAGCCCGAGAGGCGGACGCCCTCGCGCTCGTGGTCGATGAGCAGGGCGTTGTCCGAGAACTCGCGGCCCATGATCGCGCCGAGGCGGGCGAGGCGACCCTCGTCGCCCGGCGCCTCGGCAGGAAGGCGCAGGGTGCGGCGGCCGTCCAGGTCGAGGGCGAAGCCGACGGCCTCGTGGGCCATGGCCTGGCGCTTCAGCTCCTCGGTGATCGCCTGGGCTTCCGAGCGCTCGGACTTCATGAACTTCAGGCGCGCCGGGGTGGCGTAGAAGAGGTCACGCACCTCGACCCTGGCCCCGTGCGGGCCGGGGAAGCCGGCGGGCGCGACCTGGCCGACCGCGCCGCCGTCCACGAAGATCGCGTGGGCGTCGGCCTGGCCGCGGGCCCTGCTGGTGATCGACAGGCGCGCCACCGAGCCGATGGACGGCAGCGCCTCGCCGCGGAATCCCAGCGTGGCGATCCGCAGGAGGTCGTAGTCGCCGGCGTCGTCCGGCGCGAGCTTGGAGGTGGCGTGGCGTTCGACCGCCAGCGGCAGCTCGTCGGCCGTCAAACCGCCGCCGTCGTCCGCGACAAGGATGCGGGTGAGGCCCCCGCCGTCGGCCTGGACCTGGACCTCGGAGGCGCCGGCGTCGAGGGCGTTCTCCACCAGTTCCTTGACCACGCTCGCAGGCCGTTCCACCACCTCGCCGGCGGCGATGCGGTTGATGAGTTCGGTCGGGAGGCGACGGATCGGCATGACGGCTGGACCTGACTACATAGTACGATTCCAAGGAGGCGCCCGTCCGTGCTGAATCGTCTCGCCCCGCTGGCCGCCGTCCTGACGCTGCTCGCCCTGCCGGCGCAGGCGCAGGTTCCGCCCGCGCCCGAAGACCCAGACGCGACCCTGGTCGAGGAACTGGTGGTGCGCGGCCGCCTGCCCGGCCCGGCGTGGTGGCGGGTCACCGACGCGGACACGACCGTCTATGTGCTGGGCGTGCCCTCGCTGGCGCCCAAGCGGATGGAGTGGGACCGGGCGATCTTCGAACGCCGCCTGGAGGGCGCGAACGTGGTGGTCCTGCCGTTCGTGAACGTGCGGGCCAAGCTGGGAGGATCGCTGGGCACGGCGTTCAACCTGGCCCGGCTGCGGTCGGGCGGGCCCTATGAGGAGAAGCTGGACCCCGCGACGCGGGCCCGGTTCGTGGCGGTCCGCACCCGCCTCGGCAAGGACGCCGGCCGCTACCGGACGAGCAATCCCCTGGCGGCGGGCGTGCAGCTCGCCATCGACTACCGGGACGCCAGCCAGCTGACCAACATGGATCCGGCCAAGTTGGTCCGGTACCTCGCCCAGCAGAAGGGCGTGAAGGTGGTGGAGAAGAGCTACGACCTCGGCCCGCAGCTGGGCGGGATCATCCGCACGCCGGCGAGCCTGGGGCGGATCTGCTTCGACGAGGTGCTGGCCCAGGCCGAGGCCGGCCCGGGCGTCACCCACGCGGCGGCGCGCGCCTGGGCGGCCGGGGATGTGGAGGGCGCGCTGCAGAACGAGCGCACCTACGAGCGGTGCCTGGCGACCATCAGCGGTGGGCGAACCTACGACGAGCGGATGAAGGCCGACGAGGCGGCGGCGATCGTGAACGCCTTGAAGGCGCCGGGCCACGCGATCGTGCTGGTCCCGCTGCGGCCGCTGCTGGCGCAGGGCGGCGTGCTGGACCGGCTGCGGGCCCAGGGCCTGACGGTGAAGACTCCCGGCGAGGAGTAGGAACTACAGTTCGGAGAGCTTGAGGTCGGGCGAGTAGTCGCCCTCGACCTCCTTCACGATCGCCTGGCCGCAGATGACCCGCTTGGATTCCGGGTCGTAGGTCAGGGTCGGCGAGCCGTGCAGCGACCAGCCGGCGTTCAGCGCCGCGGTCACGCGGTGGCAGAACGCCGAATCGTCGGGGCCCGTGAGATAGCGATAGGCTTTCATCCGCGGCCTACAGCCCCGGCAGCTTGATCTTGCTCTTGGCTTCGCGCTGGATCGTGATCGGCTTGCCGCCGGTCAGCTTGGCGACGCGCTCCTGCTCGGCGGTGGCGTCCACCGGCGTGTCGGAGTTGTCCAGGCCCGCGCCCGCGGCAGGCTTGGCCGCGGCGTCGCCCTTCTTCCAGAACATCACCCGGTCGGCGAAGCTCTTTTCCTTGTGGGCCAGGTCGCCGAACTCGTCGTCGACGACGTAGCGCACCAGGGGGTCGGCCTTCTCGGCGCCGGCCTTGGCGACCAGCAGCTTCTCGCCGTCGGTGCGCTGTTCGGCTTCACGCTGGCCCAGGAGGGCGTTGCGCGCCGCGCTCTCGGGCTGCAGCTCCTGGGGCCGCGGCTCGCCGGGCGCCGGCGGGCGGAGGGCGTAGTCGGGCGGCACGACCAGGGGGGCCTTGGTCACGACCCGGAATTCGTCGGGGGTCACCTTGCTCATGCCCAGGGCCTTCTGGGTCGACTGGCAGCCGGCGAGGCCCGCGGCCGCGACCAGCACGGTCGCCACGATCACGCGATTGAAGCTCATGAACCTAGAAGACTCCTCCGGCGCGAACGCGCCCTGTGTCTCAGACTGCCCTATTTCCATGGCCGGAAAACGGCGGGCGGACTTCGTTACCGACTCCGAATAGCGCAAGCGGCCGCCCGCGCCAACGGCGTCACGCGGGGCGCTCTCGCCGCAGGCTGTCGAGCAGCAGCAGGATGACGCCTACGGTGATCCCCGAGTCGGCGACGTTGAAGATCCAGGGGAAGAAGCCCAGGCGCTGCACGTCGATGAAATCGACCACGGCGCCGAAGCGGGCGCGGTCGATCGCGTTGCCGATGGCGCCGCCGATCAGCAAGGCCAGGCCCAGCGCCGGCAGGGCCCGCGTCTGGTTGCGCGCCCACGCCGACAGCAGGGCGGCGACGCCCAGGTTGAAGACCACCATCCCCCAGCGGACGAGGTCGTGCTGGGCCTGCAGCAGGCCGAAGCTGACGCCCTCGTTCCAGATGCGGGTGAACTGGAGCGGCCAGGCCACCTCCATCGGCACGCCCTCGGGCAGGCGCAGGACCGAGAGAATCCAATGCTTGCTGAGCTGGTCCAGCACGAGCACGACCAGGGCGATGGCGTAGGCGCGCCACGCCCAGGCCGTCAGCTTGCCGGCGGGAGCCTTCTGCGTCGCTTCAGTCATGCGCGGGCCGCGTCCCAGGCCGCCACGGCGTCGTCGCATCGCTCGCAGAGGAACTTGGGGGCGGTCACCTCGGGCAACACTCGCCAGCAACGAGCGCACTTGTGCCCATCGTTCTTGGCGCTTGAGATCACCACGCCACGTCCTTCCTCGGCAAACGTCACGAGACTCACGACGAGCAGTTCGGCTGCCGCGGCTTCTGGCCTCATGCCGGGAAAGTCGAAGTCCGCTCGCGTCGCGAAGCCCGGCAGCTCTTGCTCGTCATACGGCGGGCTGAATTCAGCATGAGCCTCAAGCGAAGCACCGATCCGGGCAGCCGATTTGTCGTTCCGTGCGAGTTCGAGGACGCCGTTGACCAACTCCTTCCACTTCAAGAGGCGAGCCCATCGGGCCGCCTCGGCGTCGTTGCGCCATTCGGCCGGGGTCTCGGGAATCACCCGCAGGCTGTTGGAGTGGCCCTCGGGGAAGCGGGTCGCCCAGGCTTCTTCCATCGTGAACGGGATCAGCGGGGCGAGCCACGCCGTCAGCCGCTCGAAACAGGCGTCCATCACCGTGCGCGCGGCCCGGCGGCGGACCGCGTCAGGGCGGTCGCAGTAGAGGCTGTCGCGGCGGATGTCGAAGAACAGCGCCGACAGCTCGTTCTGGCAGAAATCGAGCACCGGCCGGATGACGTCCTGGAAGACGTAGCCTTCGTAGGCGGCGCGGACCTGGCCATCCAGCTCCCACAGGCGGTGCAGGATGAACCGCTCCAGCGGCGGCATCTGGTCCAGCTCCACCGCCTCGTCGGGCGAGAAGTCGGACAGGGCGCCCAGCATGTAGCGGATGGTGTTGCGCAGCTTGCGGTAGGCGTCGGAGGTGGTCTGCAGGATCGTCTTCCCGATCCGGCTGTCATCGGCGTAGTCGATCATCGCCGCCCACATGCGGATGATTTCGGCCCCGCTCTCGCGGATCACCACCTCGGGATCGACGGTGTTGCCCTTGGACTTGGACATCTTCTCGCCGTTCTCATCCATGGTGAAGCCGTGGGTGAGGATGGCGTCGTAGGGCGCGCGGCCGCGGGTGCCCGAGCTTTCCAGCAGCGAGCTCTGGAACCAGCCGCGGTGCTGGTCCGAGCCTTCGAGGTAGAGATCGGCCGGCCACTTGGTGTGGGCGCGGTTCTCCAGCGTGAAAGCGTGGGTCGAGCCGCTGTCGAACCAGACGTCGAGGATGTCCTCGACCTTCTCGTAGCGGTCGGGGTCGTGCTGGCCCAGGAAGTCGGTGACGGGGCGGTTGAACCAGGCGTCGGCGCCTTCGGCCTTGATCGCCTCGACGATGCGGGCGTCGACTTCGGGGTCGTGCAGCGGCTGGTTCGTCTCCTTGTCGACGAACATGGCCAGCGGCGCGCCCCAGGCCCGCTGGCGGCTGATCAGCCAGTCGGGCCGGCTCTCGACCATCGAGCGGATGCGGTTCTTGCCTTGGGCCGGGTAGAAGGCGGTGGCCTCGATGGCCTCCAGCGCCGCCTCGCGCAGGGTGCGGCCGCCCAGCTCCTTGGTGTCCACCGGCTCGTCCATGCGGATGAACCACTGGGGGGTGTTGCGGAAGATCACCGGGGCTTTCGAGCGCCAGGAGTGCGGATAGCTGTGCTCCAGCCGGCCGCGAGCCAGCAGGCGGCCGGCCTCGATCAGCTTCTCGATCACCGCCGGGTTGGCCGGGCCGAACTTGCCGGCCTTCTTGCCCTCGGTCTCCAGCACCTTGAGGCCCGCGAACAGGGCGACGTGCGGATAGTAGGCGCCGTCGGGATCGACGGTCTCCGGGATCTCGCGATGGCCGTGGGCGATCCAGACCATGTAGTCGTCGGCGCCGTGGCCCGGGGCGGTGTGGACGAAGCCCGTGCCCGCGTCGTCGGTCACATGGTCGCCGGCCAGCAGCGGCACGCCGAACTGGTAGTGCGGGTCGAGGTTGGCCAGCGGGTGCTCGCAGACCATGCCCTGGCAATCGACCGGCTCGACGCGGCGATACTTGGCGACCTTGGCGGCGTCCATCACGTCGGCCACCAGCTTGTCGGCGACGATCAGGCGGTCGCCCGGCGCGGCCCAGGGCTCGAACTCCAGGCCGCCCTGCATCTGCTCGACCTGATAGACCGAGTAGGCGATGGCCTCGTTGTAGCTGATCGCCCGGTTGGCGGGGATGGTCCAGGGCGTGGTGGTCCAGATCACCACGCTGGCCCCGCGGGCCGCGTCGCTGCCCTCAGTGACCGGGAACTTCACCCAGATCGTGGGGCTGACGTGGTCGTGGTACTCGACCTCGGCGTCGGCCAGGGCGGTGCGCTCGACCGGGCTCCACATCACCGGCTTGGAGCCGCGATAGAGCTGGCCCGAGGCCACGAACTTATGGAACTCGGCGACGATGGCGGCCTCGGACGCATAGTCCATGGTCGCGTAGCGGTTCTCCCAGTCGCCGATCACGCCCAGGCGCTTGAAGCCCTGGCGCTGCACGTCGATCCAGTGGGCGGCGTACTCGCGGCAGCGGGTGCGAAACTCGGCCTTGGAGACCTCGTCCTTGCGCCGCCCCTGGCCGCGCAGCTCCTCCTCGATCTTCCACTCGATCGGCAGGCCGTGGCAGTCCCAGCCGGGCACGAAGTCGACGTCGTAACCGAGCAGGAACCGCGAGCGGACGACGAAGTCCTTCAGCGTCTTTTGCAGCGCGTGGCCGATGTGGATGGCGCCGTTGGCGTAGGGCGGGCCGTCGTGCAGCACGAACAGCGGCGCCCCGGCGCGCTGCCGGTCGGCGCGGATGGCGTGGTAGAGGTTCTGCTCATCCCACTTGGCGAGGATCTGCGGCTCCTTCTGCGGCAGGCCTGCGCGCATGGGGAAGGGCGTCTCGGGAAGGAAGACGGTCTCGCGGTAGTCGCGGGTGGGCGTAGGGGCGTCGTCGGCCATGGAACTTTCCGGTCTGGCTCGGGAACGGGAGGGGCGGGAAAACCCGGCGCGCGCTGGATCGAAACCGTCCGGCGGCGTCACGCCGGGCGGGTAATTCGCGCGCTCGTCCGAACCGAAAACATGCCGGTGGCTCTAACAGAGCGGGCGCGGGGCGTCATCCCCGGCCTGCACGTCACATGCGGTGGCCTGCCATGTGGTCAGAAAAAAGATGCGGCGAGGCGAGCCCCGCCGCATCCAGGAATGGCCGCAAGGGGATCAAGCGGCCAGGACCTCATCGGTGGGACCGAAGAACTCGTAGCGGATACGCGCCGCATCCACGCCTTCGGCGGCGAGCCCGGAAACCAAGGCCCGCAGGAACGGCTTGGGACCGCAGAGATAGAAGACCGCCTGTTCGAAGGGGGTGTTGGCCTTCAGCCAGTCGACGGTGATGAACCCCTGTTCGTCGTAGTGCTCGCCGCGGACGCAGCCCGGCGTCGGTTCGGCGTAGAAGGCGGCGAGCTGGATGTCGGCGGTGCGGGCGGCGAGGTCGCGGACGCGTTCGGCCATGGCGTGGACCCGGCTGTTCTGGGTCCCGTGCACGAACCAGGTCGGCGGGCGCTCGCCGGCGGCGGCCAGCGCCTCGAGCATGCTGACGAGCGGCGTCAGGCCGACCCCGCCGCTAAGCAGCACGACCGGGCTGCCGGCGGTGTCGAGGACGAACTCCCCGGCGGGCGGGGCCACCTGCAAGACCGTGCCGACGCCCACCTCGTCATGGAACCAGTTGGACGCGATGCCGGCCGGCGCGTCGGGCCGGTCCGCGGGCGCGGGCTCGCGCTTGATGCTGATCCGATAGCCCTCGTCGTTGGGCGCGCTGGAGATCGAGTAGTTGCGCTTCAGCAGACCATGACCGGGCAGGTCGAGCTTGAAGGTGAGGAACTGTCCGGGCTTGTGGCGCAGCACTTTCCCGCCGTCGGTGGGGCGCAGGTAGAACGACTTGATGATCTCGCTTTCGCTTTCGACCCGCTCGACGGTGAAGTCGCGCCAGCCCATCCAGCCGCCTGGAGCCGTCGCGACCTCGCGGTAGATCTGGGCCTCGCGGCCGATCAGGATTTCGGCCAGGAACCAGTAGGCCTCGCCCCAGGCGTTCAGCACGGCGTCGTTGGCCGCCTCGCCCAGGACATCGCGGATCGCCTGCAGCAGGGCGGTGGCCACGTGCGGATAGTGCTCGGGCAGGATGTTGAGGCCCGCGTGCCGCTGGGCGATGCGCTCCACCGCCGAGGTGAGGGCGCCGAGATTGTCGATGTTCTGAGCGTAGGCGATGATCGCGCCGGCCAGCGCCCGCGGCTGGCCGCCCTCGGCGCCCTGGTGCGACTGATTGAAGAGATCGCGGATCTCCTCGTTCTTGAACAGGTGTCCATACATGGTCTGGGTGATCGCCAGGCCGTTGGCCTGGAGGGCCGGAACGGTGGCCTTCACGGTAGCGATGGTTTCGGCGGAGAGCGGCGTAGGCATCTGTCGATCTGTTCCCTCGTGGCGGCCTCCCCGCTTGGCGAGGGGCCTAAAGATGTACGGCGGATACCTCTATTAGATGCCAATCTGCGCCAACTCCGTATCGGCCCGGAGGTGACCCGGCCGGAGATGGTGCATAAGGGGCTCGGTTCTCCATGAAGCTGACCCGCTACACAGACTTTGCCCTGCGGGTGCTGATGCACCTCGCCTCGAAACCCGATCGGCTGTGGTCGATCGCCGAGGTCGCCACCGCATATGGCATATCGGAGAACCACCTGATGAAGGTGGTGCAGGACCTCGGCCGTCGGGGATTTCTCACGACCGTGCGCGGACGGGGCGGCGGTATCCGGCTCGCGCGGCCCGCGGAGGCGATCTCGGTCGGCGAGGTGGTGCGCGCGACCGAGGACGACTGTCCTATGGTGGACTGCGGGAATTGCATCCTGGCGGGCAGTTGCCGGCTGACCGGCGCGCTCGCCGAGGCCCGCGCCGCGTTCTTCGCGGTGCTGGACCGATATTCGGTCGCCGAGGTGGCGCGCCGCCCCGACCTCGCCGCGGCGATCTAGACGCTCAGGATCGCCTTCGCCCGTTCGGCGTCCTTCATCACCTGCTCGGTCATCAGTTCCAGGTTCCCGAACTTCTCCTCGGGCCGCAGGAAGGCGATCAGGTCGGTCTCGATGATGCGGTCGTAGATGTCCTCGTCGAAGTCGAACAGCCAGACCTCGAGCAGGGGCTTGGTGACGCCGGTGACGGTGGGGTTGACCCCGATGTTGGCGACGCCGGCGAACTCGCGTCCGTCGGACAGGCGCGTGCGGGTGGCGTAGACGCCGAAGCGGGGCGTCACATAGTCGGCGAGATCGACGTTGGCGGTCGGAAAGCCGAGCTTGCGGCCGAGCTGGCGGCCGCGCTGCACCGGGCCCTCGATGGCGAAAGGACGGCCGAGAATCTCGGCGGCCAGGTCGGGGCGGCCGTCGCGCAGGGCGTCGCGCACGCCCGTGGACGAGAACTTGTCGCCCGAGCCGTCGCCGACGGGCGCGGCCACCGACACGCCGAAGCCCAGCTCGCCACCGTACTGGCGCATGGTGTCGGGGGTGCCCGAACGGCCCTTCCCGAAGGAGTTGTCGAAGCCGACCGCCACGTGGCGCGCGCCAAGGCCCTGGTGCAGGACCTGCTCGGCGAACTCGCGGTCGGTCATGTTGGCCAGCTCGGCGTCCAGCGGCAGGACGTAGAGGATGTCGACGTTCAGCTTCTCCAGCGCCCGCGCCTGCTGGTCGGTCTTCATCAGGCGGAAGGCCGGCTCGCCGGGCCGGAAGTAGACGCGGGGGTGCGGGTCGAAGGTGATCACGCCCAGCGGCGCGCCGAGGTCGGCGCCGGCGCGGTGGGCCAGCTCGATCACCTGCTGGTGGCCGCGGTGGACGCCGTCGAAATTGCCCATGGCGAGGGCCGCCCCCCGGTCGCTCGGGGGCAGGTTCTTCCAGCCGCGGATGACCCGGATACGCTTCATTTCGGCCTTCTGGGGGCGATGATCAGGGCCTCGCCGTCGATCACCGTCTTGCCGTTCACTTCGCACACGGTGTCCAGGACCACATGCGCCTTGCCTTCGTCCAGCGACTTCACCGTCGCGCGGGTGACGACGAGGTCGCCGATCTTCACCGGGCGACGGAACCGCAGCGACTGGGACAGGTAGATGGCCCCCGGCCCGGGCAGCTTGCCCGCGATCACCGCCGAGATGAACGAGGCCGACAGCATGCCGTGAGCGATGCGCTCGCCGAAGGGCGTCGTCTTCGCGTAGTCCTCGTCGAGGTGGACCGGATTGTGGTCGCCCGAGACCTCGGCGAAGGCCTCGATATCGGCGGCCCCGACCACGCGGCTGGACTCGGCGGTCTGGCCGACCGTCAGCTCGTCGAAAAAGAATCCCTGCACCCGGCTCCCCTCAGGCAGTTTGGCGGCCCGGTCGAAGCCGGGCCTTGTCCGATGCCTACCAGACCAGATCGGCGATGGCCCAGTTTGCTTTCAGGCCTTCCTGCCGCAGCAGGTCGGCGACGACCACCTCGTTGAGGCCGTCGATTCCCACGGTCTCGCCGCCGTGGATGCCGTTGGCGACGAACAGCACGTCGAGGCCGCGGGCGTTGGCGCCCCGCACGTCGGTCGGCAGGCCATCGCCTACGCACAGAACGCGGGACCGGTCGACCGCCCGGCCCAGGGCCGCCTCGGCGGCGGCCAGGGCCATGTCGTAGATCGGCTGGTAGGGCTTGCCCGCCATCACCGCCCGGCCGCCCAGGCTCTCGTAGAGCTGGGCCAGGGCGCCGCCGCAGTAGATCAGCTTGTCGCCCCGCTGCACGACGATGTCAGGGTTGGCGCAGATCAGGTCCAGGCCCCGGTCGGCGCACAGGATCAGGCGTTCGCGATAGTCGCCCGGCTCTTCGGTCTCGTCGTCGTAGGGGCCGGTGACCGAGATGAAGTCGGCGTCGGCCGGTCCGGCCTCGGTGAGGTCGATGCCGGCGTAGAGCGGCCAGTCGCGGTCGGGCCCGACTTTCCAGACCTTGCCTGGCGCGCGCTCGGCCAGCAGCAGTCGGGTGGCGTCGCCCGAGGTGATGAGCTGGGTGTACGCCTCGCGGGGGACCGCCAGGCTGTCGAGCTGTTCGACGATCGGCGGGTGCGGCCGGGGAGCGTTGGAGATCAGGATCACCGGCCCGACCTCGGCCCGGAAGCGGGCGAGCGCGGCGCAGGCTTCGGGGAAGCTCTCCCGGCCGTTGTGGATCACGCCCCAGACATCGCACAGCAGCATGTCGTAGCGGGGGGCCAGCTCGGCGAGCCCTGAGATCTTGGTGGGGCCAGCGATCTTGGTCGGGGAAGTCATGGCGGGGGCGGTATCGGCCGCCCGCGCCGACGTCAATGCGTCAGCCGAAGGCGGCGCGGCGTTGCGGCATCTGGACCACGGTGGAGGCCGGCGGCGCGCCGGTCTCGGCCAGCACGGCCTCCTTGATCGCCCGGGGCTCGCCGAACAGATGGCCCTGGCCGAACTGAATGTCGAGGTCGAGGATGTCGACCAC
>JBKOYY010000138.1:0-12032 GCA_046725615.1 Pseudomonadota bacterium | reverse complement strand
AGGAGAACACCACCGCACCGCCCGGCGGCGCGCGATAGGTCCGCCCACCGAATTCAGCGAACCGCAGGTCGCCCCCCTCGAAGTCCGCGTTCAGGTTGATCGAGACCGCGAACTTTCGGTGCGCCGTGCCGGCTGTGGTGTTGTCCCGGTGCGCTCGGAAGTAGCCGCCTTCCCCGGCGTCGTAGCAGGCCACGATGTAGCGCTCGATCCGCGTGGCGCGGAACTGGAAGGCCTTCTCGATCTCCGGCAACAGGCGCTGGAGGAGCCTGGCGCGGATCCCCGCCTGCAGGTCGTCGCAGGTGATCGTGGCGTCGCGGCGCTTCTTGAAGCTGCTCAGCACCCCGACGGTTCGCCCGCCGACCTCCTGCATGGTTCCCGAGGGCTGGCCGCCTCGCGCCTCATAGTGGGTGATCAGCGCGCTGCAGAAGGCTGGCTCGAAGATGCGCGGGGCGATCAGCACCGGGGCGTGCAGCGGCACGCCCGCGTGGCCATCCGGCGGGGGCAGGCTGCGCAGAAGCGTGAACGCCCGCTGCGTTGCCGTGATCGGAAGGACCTGGAGGATACGCAGCGAGGGGTCGATCAGCACCCAGGCCTCTGAGGCGTCATAGAGGCGCGCCACCGCCCCATCCGGATCATGGAACCAGCGCAGACCGCGCCCGTCCTGCGCGCGCTCGAAGGCCTCGCCATTCCGCACCACCAGGAACGCGGCGGCGAACTGGTCGTCCAGCAGGGCCCGATCCTCGCGCGAAACGCGCAAGGCTTCGCGCCGCGCCTCGGCGTCCTCGGGCAGGAAGCCCAGCAGCACATAGCGGCCCGCGACACTGCTGAAGGCGAAGTTTGGATTCTGATGCGATCGCACCCAGAAGTAAGGTGCGGGCACGCCCGACGGCAGCGTCATCCGCAACGCCTCCGCATCCCGGATTCGATCCTGTCTCGAGACGACATGTCCGCCAATTCCGACCATGGGACGGAGGCCGGTCCGTCCGCCCCTGGGGAGGGCGGAGGTGGGGGCGCGGACGCAGGCAAACGTCTGCCGGACCGGTCTCCTGGCGTCCTGATCGCTCGCCGAGCGCCGCAGGCAAAGCATAGGAAAGTTATAAGGGCGGCACGCATAAGCCGCCCATAATTGACCCCGGCCCCCACGTGCGGGACTGAGCGCCATGGACTTCCATCCTCCGGCCGCCTCGGACGATCCGCCCCGCCGGCGCCCCCTCCGGCAAGCCCTGCGTTATCTTGCCGTGGCGCCTATCGTCGGCGGCGTGACCCTTGTCGCGGAGGTGTTCTTCCGGCTGACGGGCAGCGACCGCCTGTCGAGCATCTTCCTGGCCGGCGTGCTGATTTCGGCCTTCCTGCTCGGCTCAGGGCCGGCCTACGTCGCCGCCGGCCTCGCGTTCCTCATCTACCTCTTTCAGGTCAACCCGCGCTTCCAGTTCAGCTTCGGCTCGCCCGACGACTTCAACGTTCTGATGTTGTTTCTTGTGGTGTCCGGCCTGATCGGGTTGCTGACCGGACGCGCGCGCGACGAGGCGGCCCGCGCCAATTCCAGACAGCGGGTCACCAAAGCACTGCTGGACGCCACCCAGGAATTCTCCGCCAGCGCCGACGAGGACTTTATCCGCCGCCGGCTGGCCCTCCACGTCGCCCGCGCCGCGCACGGCGAGGCTGCCGTGATCGGCCCCGACGGCTCGACGTGGAGCGCGCCCGACGGCACGCCGAGTCCCCAGGCCCTGGCGGCGCTCAGAGGCGGCGGTGATGCGTCCGTCTGGCGCGCGCGGCGGTTGCAGGCCGGGGAGGCCGACCTCGGCGCGGTCGCCTGGCAGGCCCCACGCCTTTCGGACGAGGAGCGCACGATGCTGGACATCCTGATCGACACCGGCGCCGCCGCGATCCTCAGGTCGCGACTGGCGGCCCAGAAGACCGAGGCGGAGACCCGCGCCCACACTGAGGACCTCCGCAACGCCCTGCTCTCCTCGGTGTCGCACGACCTGCGGACGCCGCTGGCCGCCATCCTGGCCTCGGCCAGCAGCCTTCAGGAGTTCTCGGACTCCTTCGACGCCGAGACGCGCCGCGACCTGGCCACCACCATCCGCGAGGAGGCCGAGCGCCTCGACCACGCCGTCGCCGACCTGCTGAGCATGACCCGCCTGGAAGCCGGCGCCCTCAACCTGCGCCAGGCGGCTTTCAACGTGCCCGAGGTCGTCAGGCGCGCGGTGAAGCGCCGCGGCGGACGCAACATCCAGTTCGCGATCGACCCCGCGCTGCCCGAGGCCTTCGGCGATCCACTGCTGTTCGAACAGGCCCTCGGCAATGTGGTGGAGAACGCACGGCGCTACGCCCCGGCCGGCGCCGCCGTGGCGATCAGTGCGGCGCCCGAGGGCGACCTCGTCCGCGTCGACGTCCGCGACGAGGGCCCAGGCCTCGCCGATGGTGAGGCGCAGAAGATCTTCGACCGGTTCTATCGTGGCGGTTCCAGCGCCAACATCGCCGGCACGGGCCTGGGGCTGTCCATCACCAAACGGCTGATGGAGGCGATGGACGGCAGCGTCGCCGCGGCCAATCGCACCGACGCGTCGCACGGTCTGATGGTGACTCTCCGCCTGAGGGCCGCGCCATGAGCGCGCCCCGGCTTCTGATCGTGGACGACGAGCCGCAGATCGTCCGCGCGCTGACGCCCGCCCTGCAGGCCGGCGGATACGCGGTGGCCAGCGCCGCCTGCGGGCAGGACGCCCTGCGCGAACTCGCGCGGGAGCCCTGCGACGTGATCCTGCTCGACCTCGGCCTGCCCGACATGGACGGCAAGGAGGTGATCGCCCGCGTCCGCGAATGGTCCGATGCGCCGATCATCGTCCTGTCCGCCCGGGACCTCGAAAGCGAGAAGATCGCCGCGCTCGACCTCGGCGCCGACGACTACGTCAACAAGCCCGTCGGCGTCGGCGAGCTGTTGGCCCGCATCCGGGCAAGCCTGCGCGGCCGCGAGCGGCGGTTCAGCTCGCAGGCGCGCTTCCAGTCAGGCGACCTGGGGATCGACTTCGCTCTGCGCCGGGTGACGATCGAAGGGATGGAGGTCCACCTGACGCCCCGCGAGTACGACCTCCTCCGCGTGCTCGCCCGCCACGCAGGCCGGGTGGTGACCCATCGCCAGCTCATCGCCGCGATCTGGGGTTCCGACGCCCAGGCCGACGCCCAGTTCGTGCGGGTGCTGGTGGGTCAGCTTCGCCAGAAGCTCGAGGCCGAACCCTCGTCGCCACGTCTGCTGACGACGGAGCCCGGCCTCGGCTACCGGCTGGCGGCCGAGGACGAGTCCTGAGCCGCGTCAGCCCACGTTCCAGCCGTCGAGCGGCCTTGCGAGGTCGCGCAGGATGATCTGGTCGGCCGTCAGTAGCGACGGGTCGTCCGGCGACGGCAGCTCGTAGACCTCCGGCTCCGACAGCGGCGACGGCTCGACGTCCGCCGGATCTGGACCGCCAGCGACCTCGTCCAGTTGCGCCGGCGGGTCTGGGTCAGTCGGCGCGCCGTCGGCCGGCGAGGTCGGGCGATACTGATACCAGCCATACTGCTCGTACCAGTAGTTGGCGTAGTCTTCTGGCGTCGCGCCGCCGACGCGCTCCACCCAGGCGTTCGAGTTCCGGTCGTTGTTGGGACCGTAATACTCGGTGAAGAACGCCCGGTAGACGTCCGGTCGGTCGTGGAGGATCTGGGACAGCGGGATGCCGTCGTAGGTCGTCCGGCCGCCAAAGGCCTGTTCTTCCAGCGGAGCGCCCGCCGCGCCCCCGCCGGGGTGGTAGTCGCCGAACCTGCCGTAGGTCTCGTACCAGTAGTTGGCATAGTCCTCGGGCGTGTCGCCGCCGACCCGCTTCAGCCAGGCGCTCGAGTGATGGTCGTTGTCCGGCCCGAAGTAGGCGGTGAAGAACCCGGCGTAGACGTCGGGTCGTTCGGCCAGGATCTGCGCCAGCGGTATCCCGTCCTTCGTGGTCCGGACGCCGGCCTCGGCCAGGGCGGGCGAAGCCGCGACGCCTTCGGCCACGGCGTAAGCGATGAAGTCCGCTTCTGGACCGGGAGGTTCTCCCGGATCGGTCGCGGTTGAAGTCAGATCGACTTCCGTCTGCAGGATCTCGTCGGGGGCGGAGGCGTCGTCACCCGCCTCCCCGCCCGCGCCGAGGAGGACCGAAGTCCGCGCCGCGCCCAGAATGTCGTCGTCGAAGTCCAGCGCCGCCCACAGGGGCGGCGCATCGGGGTATCTCATGGCTTTCCTCTCCGTCTCTCCTACGGAGCGGCGAAGATGCCCGGGCCGGAAAGCCACGCAATTCCAGCAGGCTTATAAGAAAACCAGAAGCTCTGCCGTCAGGCCTCGACCGGCGCGCGGTAGCCGTCCCGCAGCTCGCGCTTCAGCACTTTGCCGATGTGGCTTCGCGGCAGGGCGTCCACGATCTGAACGTCGGCGAGACGCTGGGTCTTGCCGACCCTGGCGTTCACGAAGGCCTTGATCTCGTCGGCGCGGACCGAGACGTCCGGCTTCAGCGCCACGAAAGCCACGGGCGTCTCGCCCCAGGCCTGGGACGGCACGCCCACTACGGCGGCCTCGACCACCGCCGGATGCTGCGCCAGCTCTGCCTCGAGGTCGCTCGGGTAGATGTTGAAGCCGCCCGAGATGATCATGTCCTTCTTTCGGTCCATGAGCGTCAGGAAGCCGTCCTCGTCGAAGCGGCCCACGTCGCCGGTGCGGATGTAGCGCAGGCCCTCGGGACTATACCACTCGGCCTCCGACGTCTTGCCCGGCTGGTTATGGTAGCCGACCATCATCGCGCCCGAGCGGCCCACCACCTCGCCGACTTCGCCCTGGGCGACTTCCTTGCCGTCCTCGCCGATCAGCCGAATGTCGTGGCCCGGCAGCGGCGTGCCGACGGTGTGGAGCTTGTCGGGATGCAGGTGCGCCTGGAGGTAGCAGGAGCCGCCGCCCTCGGTCATGCCGTAGAACTCGGTCAGTCCGCCCGGCCAGCGGTCCAGCACCTGCCGCTTGAGCTCGGCCGAGAAGGGCGCGGAGGTGGCGAACTTCATCTGGTACGAGGCGAGGTCGTACCGGTCGAACTCGGGATGCTCCATCAGCCGCCGGTACTGCACCGGCACCAGCATGGCGTGGGTGGCGCGGTGCTTCTCCGACAGCTCCAGGAACTGCTTCACGTCGAACTTGGGCATCAGCACCGCCGTCCCGCCATTGGAGAGCGTCGGCAGGAACGAGACGAGGGTCGTGTTCGAGTAGAGCGGCGTCGAGATCATGGTCACCGCGTCGGCCGGGTAGACCCCACGGCGGATCTGGCCCCAGCGCATCCGATGGGGCTGGACGATGCCCTTCGGCGCGCCGGTGGTGCCGGACGAGTAGATGATGTTGAAGCCCTGGTCGGGCTCGACCGGGTGCAGCTGCGGCTTCGCGCCCTGGGGGGCCAGCCACTGCTCGAGCGGGGCGCCTGCGCGGGAGCCGTCGAGCGACACCAGGATGGCGTCCACCTCGCCCATCACGCCGGCCATGTGTTCGGCGAGCTGAGCGTCGAGGAAGAAGACCTTCGCGCCGGAATCCTTGAGCTGGACCACCAGGCTCTCCGGCGTCGACGACGGCGCCAGCGGCGCGACGATGGCCGCCGCGCGCAGGATGCCAAGGAACACGGCGGCGTATTCCACCGAGGTGGTGGCGCAGATCGCGGCCACCTCGGCCTTGCCGACGCCGTCGCGCTGCAGGGCGGCGGCGACGCGATCCATGAGCGCGTCGAGCTCGCCGTAGGTGATCGTGCGGCGCGCATCGACCAGGGCGGACTTGGCCGGCTGGTCCACAGCGTGGGCGCGGATCACGTCGGCCAGGGTCCCGAAGTCCTGGGACAGCAGCTCTTCGGTAGTCACGGGGATACTCCTGGAACGAAGGGTCAGCTCAGCCGGCCGGCGGACGAGGCGGGCTCGCCCTCCTGCGCCAGGTCTGCGGCCGCGGCAAGCTTGCGCAGGGTCTCCATGTGGCTGGCGCGGCTGATGCCGTAACCGAGCAGCAGCAGCGTCGCGATCCCGTAGAGCACCACTTGTGTCGGCACGAAGACGAGGCCGAGGGCGCGCACGGTCTCCTCGGGCACCGCGCCGGGTTTGGCTCCGGTGGGGAAATGGATGGCCGTGATGATCAGGCCCGACGCGAAGATGCCGAGCCCGGACACCGACTTGTTGATGAAGGCCACCGCCGCGAAGAAGAGGCCCTCCTGACGCCGGCCGGTCCGCAGTTCGGAATCCTCCACCACGTCGGCGATCATCGACGAAAAGAGGATGTTGGCGACGATGCCGATGCCGACGGCGAAGACGTTGGTGACGAAGATGACCCCGAAGATCAGCGGGCTGTCGTTGGCGGGGAACGCACCCAGCAGGCGCAGGACGATCGGACCCACCGCGACCATCAGCGCGACGGGAATGAGGATCATGGCGGCCGGCTTCTTGTCGAAGCGCTTGGCCACCTGCGGGGCGGCGATGAAGGCCAGGATGGCCGCGGTCAGGCTGGAGAAGGTGAAGGCGGCGATCTCGCCCGAGGAGAACTCCCAGAAGTAGGTCGAGAAGTAGAGGTTGATGGCAAAACCCAGCCCGATCCCCGCGTAGAGGAAGAAGCTCGAGGCCAGGATCATCAGGAAGTTCCGGTTCGACAGCGTGCCGACCATCTCGCGCGCCAGGCGGCCGAGCGTGACGTGTTCGCCCGGCGGCTCTCGCAGGTAGGGGATCTGGCGATGCGTGCCGATCGCCGACACCAGGATCGCGAACAGCATCAGCCCGCCGGCGAAGAGGCCGTAGTTGGCGTAGCCCTGAGGGTTGAGTTGGCCCACGGGGTATTCCGCCGTCGGCCGTAGGAAGACCGCCAGCGCCAGGCCGTACATGGCGAGGCCGCCGACCCAGCCGAACAGGTAGCGGTACGACAGGAGCCGCGTCCGTTCGTCGTATTCGGTAGTGAGTTCGGCGGCGAGCGCGGCCGAGGGGATCTCGTAGCAGCTGATGAAGGTGCGGATGAGCACCGCCGTCGACATCAGGTACGCGATCAGGGCGCCCTCCTCCCAGCCCTTCGGCGGGTTCCAGAGCAGGAGGTAGGACACGGCCACGGGGACCGCGGCGGCGTACATGAACGGATGGCGCCGGCCCCACTTCGAGCGCGTGTTGTCCGAGAGCTGGCCGATCACCGGGTCGATGAAGGCGTCGAGGATGAGAGCGCCGGCGATCGCCAGGCCGACCGTTCCGGCCGGCAGCCCCATGACCTGGGCGTAGAAGAAGGCCAGGAAGTAGGAGAACCCGTTGTCCTTCACCCCGAAGGCGACTGAGCCAAAGCCATAGAAGAACCGGGTCGGAAAATTCAGACGGCGCGCGGTGGTCGGCGCCGGGGCGTCGGTGGGCAAGGGTCTTCCTCCGGGGGATGCGGCTCAGCCGTCGTTGCCCCGACCCTGCGGGAGCGCTCCGCTGCCGTCAATCCGTTTGAGCACCCGGTACCTTGGCGCAACCGCGCAACACCCACACTTTTGAGTGTGAAGTACGGCTCAGCTCGCCGCGGGCGAGCACAGACCCTCGAACAGCGGGCGGACGTAGTGGGCGACCACCGCCTCAGGCGCGACGCCGGGCGTCCAATAGTGGAGCTCGGCCGCCGCATTGATCCCTGCGGTGATGATCTGCGAGGCGATGTTGACGTCCACCGCCGCTACCGAGCCGTCGGCGATCCCGTCGCACAGGATCGAGGCGAACCGGTACGACAGCCGGTCGAAGCGCTGCATCAGGCCGCTGCGGAGTCCTTCGGGGACCGCGGTCAGGGCCGATGTCCGCAGCAACGGCGCCTGGCCGCTCACCTGGTGCTCGATCAGGGCGGCCACGGCGCTGACCAGCACCTCGAGCCCTGCGCCCCCCGCGCGCTCGGCGGCGTGGATCGCGCGCCACATGATGTGGAACGTCCGCTCGAAGCAGGCCAGGACCAGTTCGTCCTTGGTCTGGTTGTGGTGGTAGAACGCGCCCTTGCTGACGTTCAGCCGCGCCGAGATCTTCTCGACCGATGCGCCGTGGTAGCCTTCCTCGTTGATGAGGCCGGTGGCGGCGCGCAGGAACGGTTCGGACGACGCGGCTTCGCCGGACTCGGCGACGCCCAGGGCCCGGGGCTCGGGCCAGGCCGCCCCGCCGCTCGCGACGCCGCGCGACAGGATGCGCGCCATCCGGTCGGCCGACCGCGGGTAGTCCGCCACCTCGGCTTGGTGCAGCCAGGCCGGGATCCAGAACACCTCGCTGAGCAGCATGTGGGCGCGGGCGTTGGCGTGGGGCCGCGGCAAGGCCGGGTCCAGCAGCGCCCGGAAGCGCCGGAACATGGCGATATAGGCCTCGTTCACGACCGGCGCGTTGAGCGCGCGCACGTCGTTGAACACCGGCAGCCGGTCGGCCTCTCCGGCCTGGACCCGGCGCGCATAGTCGAACCAGGCGGTCAGGAAGGCGGCCAGCCGACCTTCGGCGGTCGGCTCGCCGGCCGCGCCGTCGATGAGCGACTCGTAGGCCTGGATCCCCTTCAGGAAGGCGGCGGCGGCCAGCTCTTCCTTGTTGCGGAAGTAGTAGATGACCCCTGTCGGCACGAGGTCGAGCCGGGCGGCGACGTCGCCCAGGGTCATGCCGCGCACGCCCTTGCGGTTCATCTCCTCGACGGCGGAGCTGACGATGGCGTTGCGCCGCGCCTCGTAGCGCCGGGTCGGTGTGCGCCGGCCTGACGACCCGCCGTCCGCGCCCTCTTCGTCGAGTGTCATCACCATACCGCTGTATCTAACCGACTTTTTCTGCGCCCTCCACGGCCCCTGCCGCGACGTCACTCTGTTGTCCGGAGGCCCGGCGCGCGATTAGCTGTGACAAAAGCGTACGGGAGGCCGCGATGTTGCTCGAAGGACTGAAGGTGGTGGAGATGGCCACGTGGGTGGCCGGTCCCAGCGCCGCCGCGGTGCTGGCCGACTGGGGCGCCGAGGTGATCAAGGTCGAGAGCCCCGTGGGCGACGCCACCCGCGTTTATTTCCCAGACACCCCCGAGAACCCGGGCAATCCCATCTTCACCAACGAGAACCGCGGCAAGAAGGGCGTGGTGCTCGACATCAGCCGGCCCGAAGGCCGCCACGCGCTGAAGGCCCTGCTGCGCGACGCCGACATCTTCATCACCAACGTGCGGCCGGGTTCGATGAAGCGGTTGGGACTGGACTACGACACGCTGAAGGCCGAGTTCCCCAAGCTGATCTACTCGGCCGTCACCGGCTATGGGCTGGTGGGGCCGGAGGCTGACACGCCGGCCTTCGACATGACCGCCTTCTGGACCCGCTCGGGCGTCGCCCACGCCACCATCCCGCCGGACCAGGAGCCCTTCGCCTCGCGGCCGGGCTTCGGCGACCACGTCACCGCCCTGGCCACCGTCTCAGCGATCCTGGCCGCGCTGCACGAGCGCCACTCGACGGGCAAGGGGCGGCTCGTGGAGACCAGCCTGCTGCGCGCCGGCGCCTATGCGATCAGCTGGGACCTGGCGATCCAGCTGCGCCTCGGCCACGTGGTCACCGCCCAGCCGCGGGACGAGCGGCCGGGCCCGATCTCCGGCTTCTTCCGCACCAAGGACGACCGCTGGCTGCTGCTGCTGCCACGGACGACCGAGTGCTTCACCCAGCTGATGATCGCCCTGGACCGGCCCGAGTTGCTGGCCGAGCCCCGCTACGAATGGCCGATCGAGGACATGGACACGGTGCGCGAGGTTCGCGCCCTGGTGGACGAGGCCTTCGCCCAGATGACCCTGGCCGAGGTGGGCGAGCGGCTGACGGCCGGCGACCTGGCCTGGGCGCCCATGGGCACGCTGGCCGAGCTGGCGGAGGCGCAGTACGCCGAGGACGCCGGCTGCTTCGAGATGGTCGACGACGGCTGGGGCACGCCGTATCGCCTCCCCGCCTCGCCGGCCCGCTTCCCCGAAGGCGCGCCCCCGGTCACCCGCCCGGCGCCCAAGCTTGGCGAGCACACCCGCGAGGTGCTGGAGGCCGCCGGCCTGACGCCCGACGAGATCGCCGCGGTGCTGTAGACACAAGTGCGGCCGCGAGGCTGAGCCGCGCGGCCGCAAGGCGAGGAAGGAGAACGCCCCGAGAGGGCTGACCCACTCTTCGCCCGCCCCGGCGCGGCGGCAATCGCCCCGCGACCAGCCGGGCAAACTTGCCGACGAACGCCCAGCTCTGAGGCATGTCCGGCCCGAGGCGCCCGGATTCGCGGCTACCGCGTGCCATACATCCGGTCGCCGGCGTCGCCGAGGCCCGGCAGGATGTAGCCGTGGTCGTTCAGCCGATCGTCGATGGCGGCGGTCCAGACGTGGACGTCCGGGTGATGGCCGTGAAACTTCGACAGGCCCTCGGGCGAAGCCAGGAGGCACGCCAGCCGGACCGATCTCGCCCCCGCCTCGCGCAGACGGTCGACCGCGGCGATGGCGGTGTTGCCGGTGGCCAGCATGGGATCGACCACCACCACCGCCCGCTCGGCGAGGTCGGCGGGGGCCTTGAAGTAGTATTCCACGCACTGGAGCGTCGCCGGATCGCGGTAGAGGCCGATGTGGGCCACGCGCGCGGCGGGCACCAGCTCCAGCATCCCCTCGAGCATCCCGAGACCCGAGCGCAGGATCGGCGCGAACACCAGCTTCTTCCCCGCCAGGACGGGCGCCCGCATGGTGGCGAGCGGGGTCTCGATCTCGACCTCCTCCAGCGGCAGGTCGCGGGTCACCTCGTAGCAGATGAGCGAGGCGATCTCGTGCAGCAGCTCGCGGAAACTCTTGGTCGAGGTGTCCTTCTTCCGCATCAGGGAGAGCTTGTGCTGCACCAGCGGGTGATCGACGACGGTGACGCCCTGCATCTGCTGCCCCCTAGAAGACCGTGCCGTCCGATACGACGGCGAGGGGCGGCCCACCGTCCGCCCGGAGTTGTTTGGCGATCCTTCGTCCTGCGGCCCAGGTTCCGCCTTCCAGCACCCGGACCAGGGGGAAGTCGCGCTTCGAGACCCCCAGCCGCTCGCGTACCATCGGCGCGAGCTCGTCCAGCAGGGCCACGGTCAGCGACCGCCAGGCCACCACGGTGGGGCTGTCCACGGGATGCCGGACGCGCGCGTCGTCGGGATCCCGCAGCACGATCACCCCCGTGTCCACGAACAGGCCGCCGTTGCGGTATTCGGCGAGCCCGGTGAGGCCGTCGAGGTCAACGATCTTCAGGCCCGCGGCTTCCAGCGGCTCGATGAGGGAATAGGCCATCCACTGGGACAGCTTGTGCAGCGGCACGAAGCCGCTGATCGCCGGATGGCGCCAGCAGTCGCCGAGCGGGCGACCCTCAAGACTGAGCCGGCCGGGCCAGATGGGGCCCAGCGTCTGAAGGAGCACTTCGAGAATGGTCGGCGCGGCGAGGTAGCCCCGCTTTGCGCGCGCCTTGATGAGGTCGAACAGATCGCCGGGGCGCTCAACCACCGAGCCAAGTCGGCGCAGCAGGGCGGCGCGTCCCTCCAGACCGGCGAGCGGATTGTCATCGCACACCTGGAAGCCATGGGCGATCATGGCCGCGTCGACCCGGCCCAGGGCGTCGGCCCGAAGCGGGTCGGCCGGGTCGGACGAGAACGCGCCGGACTGGAACATGCGGAAGGAGGCCACGCCCAGCCCCTCGGACCGGGCGAGCTCCGCGCCGGTCTCGGGATCGCGGTAGCGCCAGCCCGGTCCGGAGCCAGCGTCCAGCAGCACCGAGGGGATCACCAGGTCGAAGGCGGCCCGGGCCCGGTCCTCGGCGTCGCCGGGGGTCTCCAGCCCGGCCCAGAGGTCGCGACCGCCCACCACGAAGTGCCGCCAGCGGGCGTGGAACGGGACGTTCAGGTCGGGATAGTTGGCCCGCACGGTCTCCGCCACCAGGTCGGCGGCAGCGTGCATCCGGTCCGGATGGACGCTCCATTCCGGCAATTGCCAGTTCAGGGCCAGCTGCAGCATCTCGCGCGCGGTCTGGCGCACGGCGCCGGCGGTCAGGAGC
>JBKOYY010000105.1:0-14288 GCA_046725615.1 Pseudomonadota bacterium | reverse complement strand
CTGCTGCTGGTCACCCCGAAGAAGACCTCCGGTCGCATGGGACGGGCCTACGCCTACGTGGCCGAGACCCGGCCCAACGGTCCCGCCCGCCCCGACCTCGACGATGTCGGCATGGATGTCGAGCCGACGCCGGTCGTCACCCTCGACAGCTTCTGCCGCCAGCATGACATCGAAAAGGTCGACTTCATCCGCATGGACATCGAGGGCGCCGAGCTCAAGGCGCTCATGGGCGCGCTGGAGATCCTCGATCGGGACCGGCCGCACGTCCTGCTGGAGATCCACCCCGACATGCTGGCGGCCCGCTTCGGCGCCAGCGGCGAGGCCGTGCTCGATATCTTCCGCGACCGCGGCTACCGGATGTTCGCACTCAACGGCGACCGTCTGGAAGAACGCCAGACCCTCGTCGAGGGGCTGCCGTGGAAGGACTACTTCTTCATCCATCCCAGCAAGTCGGCGCGCCTGCCCGACGGTGTGTTCAAGGCGCGGATGACCGCCTGACCTGCGCGGCCGGGCTCAGTCGAGCGGGCGGTTCAGGGCGCGGATCAGCTCGATCTTCGAGTGCACCTCGAGCTTCTGATAGGCCGACGACAGCTGGTTGCGGACGGTGGAAACGCTCACCCCCAGCCGGGCCGCGATGTCCCGCTGGCTCATCCCGCCGGCATAGAGCCGCGCGGCGCGCGTCTCGGCAGGGGTCAGACCCATGGCGCCGGTGCGGCGCGTCACGGCATAGAGGTGGCGGGTCTCGCCGCGGCGCACCGTGAACTCGTATTCGCCCAGCGCCAGCATGCTGCAGTCCCCGCGCTGCAGGGGCCCAAGCTCGGCGGGCAGCCTGGGGCCCTGCCACCCGGGAACGGCGCTGCGCAGGGCGAGGCAGAAGTCCTCGCCTGCCGCGTGCACGAGCCCCTGCGAGTCCGCCACGGCGTAGGCCTCGTGTTCGGTCGCGCCCATTGCCTCGCCCTGGGCGGCGGCGCGGTAGTGGTGGGCGAGCTGGCTCTGCCGCCAGGCGATCACTAGGTGCGGGGCGAGGTATTCCAGCAGGGTCCGCTCCTCGTCCGTGAACGCCGCGGCCGGGTCGGCCCGGAACAGGAAGACCATCTCGCCCAGATCGGTGAGCGCATCGCGCTGGACCACGCCCAGGGCGTGCTCGATGCGGGCCGGCTGGGAGAACTGCCGGTAGATATCCGTGAGGTGATAGTCTGCGAGCGGCAGTACGTCCTCGTTGCGGAACGCCCGTCCTGGCTCGGCCACCGCCGCGGCCCGGACGAAATCCTGCGTTTGCCAAGTGGCGGCGTAGGTCATCAGCATCTCGGGCGGCACGTTCAGCGTGCTGACGCTCAGCATCTCGTTGGTCGAATGCACGCCCGAGCCCCAGACGGCCGCGTCGAAGGGCAGCACCGATTGCACCAGGGCCAGCGCGCCCTCCTTGAACGTCTCGAAGGGCTGGCCGAAGACCCCGCGGTAGAGCTCGGCGACCGTGGCCTGGACCGCGGCTGGTACGCTGATGCCACTCACTGAACCGAATGATCTCCGATGCGGTGCGGGAAGCCCGGATAGGATGTTTGCACTATTGGCGCCATCCGTCGGCCGGCAATTCACTACCCACCCTGTGTAACGGCGCGCGCGTCGGGGCGGCGTCAAGCGTTCGGACCCGGCCGGAAAACAATATTCTTCGTGCGTTGACCTGTGACCGCCCGGGGCGTTTGTTGGTCTCCTCCAGGTCGGGGGCGACCGATGGAGGTTGCAATGCGTGGTTTGACCCGGGCCCTGACCCTGACGGCTTCGGTCCTGGCGCTTTCGGTGGTCGCGGCCCCGGCGCAGGCTACGACCTACGTCTTCGAAGCCTACCTCAACGGCCTGAACGAGGCCCCGCCCAACGCGTCCCCGGGGTTCGGCTACAGCCGGCTCTACCTGGACGACGCGGCTCATACCCTGCGGATCACGGCCGAGTTCGACGATCTTATAGGCCTCACGACCGCCGCCCATATCCACGGGCCCACGGCCGCGCCAGGGACGGGCGTCGCGCCCGTGGCTACCCAGACGCCCAGCTTCACCGGCTTCCCTCTCGGCGTCACCTCGGGAAGCTGGGATCATACCTTCGACACGACGCAGTCGAGCACCTGGAATGCGCCGTTCGTGTCCGCGAACGGCGGCACAGGCCTCGGCGCCGAGACGGCCTTGCTTGCCGCGTTGCTGGACGGGCGGGCCTATTTCAACATCCACACCACCATCTTCCCCGGCGGTGAGATCCGCGGCTTCTACGCCGAGGCGGTGCCCGAACCGGGCGCCTGGGCGCTGATGATCGCTGGCTTCGGCTTGGCGGGCGGCGTCCTGCGTCGCAGCCGACGGCGGGCGCCCATCGTCGCCTGATCGGCCCGACCCTGCCGTAGGGGCCGGATTGGTCCCGCTCCACCGTGGTGCTACCGGGGAGGCGAGGGGCGTCAGACCCCGGCCAAACCTTCGGGAGGATCAGGCCATGGACGTCACCGCTGCCATCACCCGCGCCGCCGGCGCGCCGTTCGAACTCGCCACCGTACGCCTCGACGACCCCCGGCCCGACGAGGTGAGGGTGAGGATCGCTGCGGTGGGAGTCTGCCATACCGACCTCGTCGCCCGCGACGGCGCCATGCCCATCGCCCTGCCTGCGGTGTTCGGCCACGAGGGCGCGGGCGTGGTCGATGCGGTGGGGGCTGACGTGACCAAGGTGAAGCCCGGCGACCGGGTCGCCATCACCTTCCGCTCCTGCGGGGCCTGCGACCGCTGCGCCAGCGGCGATCCCGCCTACTGCTACATGATGCCGGCGCTCAACTACATCGGCATGCGGCCCGATGGGTCCAAGGCGCTGCACGAGGGCGGGACGGACGTCTCGTCCAACTTCTTCGGCCAGTCGTCGTTCGCCACCTATGCCCTGGCCTACGAACGCAATCTTGTGAGGCTGCCCGACGACATCCCCTTCGAGCTGGCCGCCCCACTCGGCTGCGGCATCCAGACCGGCGCCGGCGGCGTCATGCTGGCCCTGGCCGCGCCGGCGGGCTCATCCATCCTGATCACCGGCGGCGGGGCTGTCGGCCTCTCGGCCGTGATGGGCGCGGCGATCCAGGGCTGTTCGACCATCATCGTACTGGAGCCGCACGCCGGGCGCCGCGAGCTGGCGAAGGCGCTGGGGGCCACACACGTCCTCGATCCCGCCGCCGGCGAACTGCCGACCGCCGTCCGCGCCATCCTCGCCCACGGAGTCGACTACGCCTTCGACACCACCGGACGGCCAGACGTGCTCGGCGCCATCATGGCCTGCCTGGCGCCCAAGGGCGTGCTCGGTGTGGTCGGCATTCCGCCGCCCGGCACGCCGCTGCCCGGCGACATGGGGGCGGTGCTGACCTTCGGCCAGACGGTGCGGGGCATCATCGAGGGCGACAGCGACCCCGACGAGTTCCTGCCACGCCTGATCGACGAATGGCGCGCCGGCCGCCTGCCGCTGGAGAAGCTGGTCAGGACCTACCCCTTCGCTGAGATCAACGCCGCCATCGAGGCTCAACATCACGGCGACTGCGTGAAGGTGGTGCTGACGCTTTAGGCCCGCCGAGCCGGCTTGGCCGTCGACCGCTCCTCGTGCCGCGCCGCTTCTGTGTATGCTGACCCCAACGAGACGGGGAGGACGTGACGCATGCTCGCACTGATGATGGACCGGCCGCTGACCTTGCCGTCGATCCTGGAGCACGCGGCCCTCTACCACGGCGACCGGAAGGTGGTGACGCGGACGGTCGAAGGGCCGATCCACCGCTACGGCTACGCCGACGCGCTCGCCCGCTCGAAGCAAATGGCCAAGGCTCTGCTGGCCCTGGGGGTGAAGCCCGGCGACCGGGTGGCGACCCTGGCCTGGAGCACGCATCGCCACTTCGAGCTCTACTTCGCCGTGACCGGCATCGGGGCGGTGCTGCACACCATCAACCCGCGGCTGCATGACGACCAGATCGTCTGGGTGGCGCGGCACGCCGAGGACAGCGTCCTCTTCTTCGACATCACCTTCGCCGAGCAGGTGGCGGCTCTGGCGCCGCGGATCCCGAGCGTTCGGACCCTGGTGGCGATGACCGACCGCGCCCACGCCCCGGACGGCGCGCTGGTCTATGAGGACCTCGTCGCCTCCGAGACGCCCGAGTTCGAGTGGCCGGCGATCGACGAGCGGCAGGCGTCCGGCCTCTGCTACACATCCGGCACGACGGGCAATCCCAAGGGCGTGCTCTACGGCCACCGCTCGACGGTGCTGCACGCCATGGCCCTGGCGCTGCCCGACGCCTTCGATCTCTCGGCTCGCGACGTCGTCCTGCCCTGCGCCCAGATGTATCACGCCAACGCCTGGTGCACGCCCTACGCCGCGCCGCTGGTCGGCGCCGGCCTGGTGCTGCCGGGGCGACAACTCGACGGTCCCGCGATCTGCGAGCTGGCGGTGGAAGAGGGGGCCACCTTCCTGCTGGGCGTGCCGACCATCTGGGTCGGCGTGCTGGACCATCTGGACCAGACCGGTGGGCGGCTGACCACAGTCCGCAATGTCGCCATCGGCGGCTCGGCGCCGACCGCGGCGCTGATTGATCGGGTGGAAGAGAAGCTCGGGGCCACGGTTCGCCAGATCTGGGGCATGACCGAAATGAGCCCGCTCGGGGTGATCAATACGCCGCTCCCCCGCCATGCCGGCGAGGATCGCGCCGCCGCCACCCAGCGCAAGCTGAAGCAGGGGCGGGGGCTGTGGGGCGTCGATCTCAGGATCATGGGCGACGATGGCCGCGAGCAGCCCCGCGACGGCAAGAGCGCCGGCGCGCTGCAGGTGCGCGGCCCCTGGACCGCCAGCGCCTACTTCAAGCAGGACGGCGCCGCGGCCTTCACCGCCGACGGCTGGTTCGACACCGGCGACATCGCCACCATCGACGCCGAGGGCTACCTGCGCCTGACCGACCGCGCCAAGGACGTCATCAAGTCGGGCGGGGAGTGGATATCGACCCTCGACCTCGAGGACGCGGTCTGCTCGCATCCTGCCGTCGCCATGGCCGCCGCCGTCGGCGTGCCGCACCCGAAATGGGACGAGCGGCCCCTGCTGCTGGTCACCCTTCGCCCCGGCCAGACGGCCGAGCCCGGGGCGCTGAAGGCCCATGTGGCGGAGCGGGTGGCGAAGTGGTGGGTCCCGGACGAGGTCCGCATCGTCGAAGCCCTGCCGATCGGCCCCACAGGCAAGGTGCTGAAGCGCGAGCTGCGCGAGCGTCTGGCGGGTGCGTCGCCCCCGCCGTCATGAACATGACGAAAGCCTAATCGAACCTCCGTCTTGCACTGCGCGTTACGCATCCCAGGTGACATTGCAGAGCCAGATGGAGGTCGGGGTGCCGCGCAAGCGTCCGAAGGGTGTTCTCGCCATGGGATGGGCGGCGGTCGAGGCCGCGGCCAAGGGTCGGACCGAGCATGCGCCGACGTCCGCCGACTATCCCGAGACCGTCGTGCGGCGCACCAGCTTCATCGCCGGCGGCGGCCACGGCTGGCGCATCTCGGCCATCGAGACCCCGCGCGAGGCCCCACCGCCTTGGAAGATCGTCGTGATCACCGGCGCGCCGTCCTGGGCGGAATACTGGGCCGAGACCCTGGCCGAGCTGCCGCCCGACCGGGAGATGATCGTGGTCGACCGGCCCGGCTATGCCGCATCCGAACCTCTACACCCCGTCACCGACATCCGCGTCCAGGCCGAGGCGTTGGCCCCGGTGCTGAAGGCCGCGCGCGGGCAGAAGGTGCTGCTCGTGGGGCAGAGCTACGGCGCCGCGATCGCCTCGATCATGGCCGACCAGAACCCCGGCAAGGTGGCGGGCCTCGTCCTTCTGTCCGGCTTCTTCGGTGAGGCCGGTCCGACGGCCCGCTGGCTGCTGGACCTGGGCGGGAAGGCGCTGAAGATGATCCCCAAGGACCTGCGCCATGCGGTGATCGAGGTCACCGGCCAGAGGCCACAGCTCCGCCATGCGAAGCGCGCGCTGGCCCGTCTCAACATCCCGATCCACATGATCCACGGCGATCAGGACGACTTCGCGCCTCTGGAAGCGGCGGAGCGCCTGGCGGATGAGACGGTGACCCGTCGTCCGATCCGTGTCGTGCGGACCGAGGGGGCCAACCACTTCCTCAACGACGGCCCGGCCGAGATGCTGCTGGAGGCCATCGAATCCTGCATCCCGAAGCGGGAACCGCTCTGGACCTTCCGTTGGCCGAAACTGCCGGCGGTGTGGGCGCCAAGGCTGCCGAAGGCGGTGTCCGCCGCCTAACCCAGGAACACGCCTGTCGCGACCGCGAATCCCACCACCACCAGCCAGGGGGGCAGCTTCGCCACCGCCAGGAAGATGAACGCGCCCGCGAACAGCGCCCAGTCGGCCGGCCGGCGGATCGTCTCTATCAGCACCGGATCCCAAAGGGCGGCGGCGAGCACGCCCACCACCGTGGCGCCGACCCCGGCCACGAGGCCGCGGGCCCAGCCCTCCCGCTTCAGGCGGTCCCAGAAGGGCAGGACGCCGGCGACCAGCAGCAGGCTCGGCAGGAAGATGGAGAAGACCGCGATCAGGCCGCCCACGACCCCGCCCGGTCCATAGCGCTGCGCCGCTCCAACGAAGCCTGCGAAGCTGAACAGCGGGCCGGGCAAGGCCTGCACCGCGCCATAGCCGGCGAGGAACGTCTCCTGGTCGAGCCAGCCCCGGTCGACGATCTCGCGCTCCAGCAGCGGCAGCACCACGTGGCCGCCCCCGAACACCAGGGCGCCGGTCCGGTAGAACACGCTGGCGAGGCCCAAGCCGGGGTTCTGCAGCAGCGAGGCCAGCAAAGGCAGGCCCACCAGGAGGGCGGCGAAGAGACCCAGCGCGGTGAGCGCGCCGTGTGTCTCCAGCCCCGCGTCGCTGTCGGGCGCCGTCTCGCCCGGGAGGTCGCGCAGGAAGGCGAGGCCGAACAGGCCGCCGGCCGCCAGCGCGGCGATCTGCGCCGCTGCGCCCTGGACGAGGAAGAGACCGACGCCCGCGCCGATGGCCATGCCGGCTCGGATCGGCCCGATCGCCAGGGTCCGCGCCATCTGGATCAGCGCCTGGAGCACCACCGCGGCGGCGGCGATCTTCAGGCCGTGCAGCCAGCCGTCGCCGTAGCGCAGCATCAGGCCGGGCGAGACGAGGGCGAAGGCGATCATCGCCACGGCGGCCGGCAGGGTGAACCCCACGAAGGCCGCCAGGGCGCCGAGCGCGCCGGCCTGACGCAGGCCGATGGCCATTCCGACCTGGCTGGAGGCTGGTCCCGGCAGGAAGTGGGCGAGGGCGATGAGGTCGGCGTAGGCCGCCTCCGAGACCCAGCCACGCCGTTCCACGAATTCGCGCCGGAAGTAGCCGAGGTGCGCCACGGGTCCGCCAAACGCCGTCAGCCCCTGCTTCAGGAAGGCGAGGAACACGTCGAGGGCGGAGACGGCCTTGGCCGGCTGTGCGGCGTCCATGGCCCCTAGATGGAAGCGGCGGGCCGGGATGTCGACCGGTTTGTCCGATAGGGGCTTCCCAGCCGCATCTGAACGGCGATAAGGCTTCGTCCAACGATTGTTTGAGGAAGGGGAATGACGCCATGAAGGCTGCTGTGCTGCGCGAAGTGGGCAAGCCGCTTCAGATCGAGGATGTGAAGATCTCGAAGCCGGGTCCGCGCGAGGTCCTGATCCGCACGGCCGCGGCCGGCGTCTGCCACTCGGACCTGCACTTCATCGAAGGCAAGTACCCCCATCCGATGCCGGCCGTGCTGGGCCACGAGAGCGCCGGCGTCGTCGAAGCGGTGGGCTCGGAAGTCCGCAGCGTGAAGCCGGGCGACCACGTCATCACCTGCCTCTCGGCCTTCTGCGGCCATTGCGACCACTGCGTCACCGGCCATATGGCCCGCTGCGTGTCGCCCGAGACCAAGCGCCGGGATGAGGACGAGCCGCGTCTGTCGTCGGCCAACGGCCCGATGCTGCAGTACCTGAACCTGTCGTCCTTCGCCGAGCAGATGCTGATCCACGAGAACGCCTGCGTGGCGATCCGCAAGGACATGCCGCTCGACCGGGCGGCCCTCATCGGCTGCGGCGTGATGACCGGCGTCGGCGCCGTGATCCACACCTCCAACGTCCGCCCGGGCGACACCGTCGCCGTGATCGGCTGCGGCGGCGTGGGCCTGGCGGCGATCAATGGCGCGGCGATCGCCGGCGCCGGCCGGATCATCGCCATCGACATGGCGCCGGGTAAGGAGAACCTCGCCAAGTCCATGGGCGCCACCGACTTCGTCCTCGGCGGCCCGGATGCGGTGAAGACGGTCATGGAGATGACCCGGGGCGGCGTCCAGCACAGCTTCGAGGCCATCGGCCTCGCTGCGACCGCCGAACAAGCCTTCAACATGCTGGCCCGCGGCGGCACCGCCAACGTCATCGGCATGATCCCGGTCGGCCAGACCATCAGCCTGATGGGCGCCGCCTTCCTCGGCGAAAAGCGCATCCAGGGCTCGCTGATGGGCTCGAACCGCTTCCCGGTCGACATGCCGCGCCTGGTCGACGCCTACATGGCCGGCAAGCTGCACCTCGACGACATGATCAGCCGCCGCATCAAGCTGGAGCAGGTCAACGAAGCCTTCGAGGAAATGAAGACCGGCGCCGTGGCGCGCTCGGTTATCGTCTTCGACGCCTGATCCTCGCGACAGATCGAACAAGGGGCCGCGGCGGAGCAATCCGCCGCGGCCTCTTGCGTTTCAGCCCGGCTGCTTGGTCTGGATGGACTTCAGGTAATCGATCACCGCCCGCACGTCCGCCGGTGGGAACCGGAATTCCGGCATCATCGGGTGTCCGGTGAGCAGGCCCTCGGCGAGGGCCTCGGCGAGCAGCTCGGGATCGTATCGCCGGTGGAGCTCGCGAAACGGCGGCGCTGCCGGCTCATGACTGGCGCCCTCTCGCCCCACCGCATGGCAGCCGCCGCAGTGGCGGGTCACCAGTTCCTCCCCGCGCGCCGTCGGCGTCTGGGCGGCGGCGGAGCCGGCGAGGCCGGCAGCGAGGGCTAGGGCGAGGACAAGGCGCATGAAGTCACTGGACCTCACGGCCTGTGTTCGTGCCTTGACCATGGTCAACCCCCGCGCTTCGGCCGCATCACCAGCCACGGCGTGGGCTGGAGTCGCCATTCCCAGACCGCCAGCAACTGGTCGAGCTGCGTCATCGTCCGGAGGAACGGCGGAATGTCGAAGGTCTTGGGCTGCTGGTCGACCCGGACGATGTCGTGGGTCGGCGAGAACCGCGCGATCATCTCGTCCAGCGCGCCCTTGCGGTACACGTCATGGGTCTCGACGATCAGGTTGACGCCGGCCAGCGCCGGGCTGAGGTCGGGCCGCAGCAGGTCGACCTCGGCGCCCTCGGCGTCCACCAGCGCCAGGACCCGTCGGCCGGCAAAGGCCTCGAAGCCGGTCGGCGTGAACTCTCCGCCCACGACGACCCGATCGCCGACGCCGTTGCGCGCCGCCAGTTCGGCGCACGCCTCCCGCGCGGCCGCGTCGATGTCGTAGGCGAAGACCTCCACGCCAGGCATCATCCGCGCCAGTCCGACGGCGTAGTATCCCTCGGCGCAGCCCACATCGATCACGCAGTCCAGGCCCTCGTCGGCGAAGGCTCTGAAGTGTGGATGGAGCTCGGACTCGTAGGTGCCCAGGAGGCGAGGGATCAGCGCCCCTTCCGTGGATTTCCGCACATAGTCCATGCCCGCGAACGGCCCGCTCCAGATCGTGGAGCCCTGGTGCGCCACGAAGGTGTTCGCCAGCATGATCGCTCGCCAGCGCCCGAGTAGCCGCAGCACGTCGTAGAGGAGGTTCTGGTTCGGCGCTTCGGGCCAGTCCGCCACCTTGCGGCGGACCATGCCGGCGACCTCGGTCGTCATGCTCATGGACCGAGTAACCCCGAATGCCGGGCGCTCGGCAAGCCGAGGCCGCGTCAGTCCGAGGCGGCCGCACCCATGCCGCGTGCAAGCAGGTGCTCGATCCTCGCCTTGTCCGCCCGGAACCGCGCCAGCTCGCCGCCCGCCAGCACCACGCCTTGCGGAACCTTGGCGCCGACCGGGTTCACCCGCTGTCCGCGGCGCCAGACCTCGTAGTGAAGGTGCGGTCCCGTGGAGAGGCCGGTCGATCCGACGTAGGCCACCACCTGGCCCTGGCGAACTCTCTGGCCTGGCCGCACGCCCTTGGCGAAGCGGGAGATGTGGGCGTACCCGGTGTCCCAGCCGCCGGCGTGGCGGATCTGCAACCAGTTGCCGTAGCCCCGCCAGCGTGAGGCCTTGACCACCACGCCGTCGCCGGCGGCCAGGATCGGCGTGCCGTGGCCCGCGCCGAAGTCCACGCCCTGGTGGGCGCGGGCGTAGCCCAGGATCGGATGGCGGCGCAGGCCGAAGCGGGAGGTGAGCCGCGCTCCGTCGATCGGCGTGCGCAGCAGGAAACCGCGTACGTTCTTGCCGTCCTCGTCGAAGTAGTCGACCTGCCCGTCGTCGCGCTCGAAGCGGAAGAACTTCGCACCGTGGAGTTCGGCATATTCGAGGTCGCCGGTCTCGATCACGCGGCCGCTCTCGGTGACCTTGCGGTCGAACACCAGCCGGAAATCGTCGCCCGGCTGGATGTCCCGCTGGAAGTCCAGCTTGTGGGAGAACAGCTTGGCCACCTGCGCCGTGATCGCCGGCGTCGCGCCGAGCCGCTGGGCGCTCTCGTAGAGCGACCCGGTGATCTCGCCGTCGGCGACGGTGGTTTCCTCGCGGATCTTCTCTTCCAGCGCCCGCAGCCGCAGCGCCCCGTCGAAGGTGCGCGAGAGCGTCAGCGAGGTGGCCGGCCCGGTCCGCATGGAGAGCCCGATGAGCCGCGCCGGTCCGCCGGTCCCGGAGGGTCGCGCGACCGCCGCGTCGAGGGTGAGGCCTGCCTTGATGTTCACGGTGTCCATGGCCCGGGCCAGGGTCTCCACGGCCTGCGCCGCCTCTTCGGCGCCGACGCCGGCGCGGCGGACCGCGCGCTCGAGCGTTTCACCGGGCCTCACCTCCAGCGACACCTTCTGCGGGCGCGTGAACCCAGGTTGGACCTCGGCCTGGGCAAAGGCGGCGTGCTGGAGCGCCGCGGCGGCAGCGGGCGTCAGGGCCGCCGTCGCCGGCTGCTCGAGATGCGCGGCGAGGCGCCAGCCGCCGACGCTGGCCGCCACCGCGATCGCGACGCCCGCCAGGATGCGCGGCGCCCAGCGGCGACCGCCCGGTCGTGGATCGAATTCCTGCATACGCCCCCCGGTCGTTCCGTTGGCGGGCCAGTGCCCGGATGCGCCCCCGCGCCCCTGGGTGATATCGTCAGGACGGCGCTAGAGCAGACCCAGCGCCAGTTCCGCAGGCCGGCAAAGCGCCGCACCCTTCGGCGTCACGACGATAGGTCGATTCACCAGGATCGGCTCGATGATCATGGCCGCGATGATCGCCTCGTCCGAGACATTCGGATCGGTGAGTCCGAGCTCCTCGGCGTTCGTGCCGCGGGCGCGCAGAATCTCGTGCGCCGTCACGTCCATGCGCTTCAGCAGGTCCTGGAGTTGTTCCTTGGTCCAGCCGGCCTTGAGGTACTCGACCACATTCGGCTCGACGCCCTTTTCCCGCAGCAGGGCCAGGGTGTTTCGCGAAGTCCCGCAGGCGGGGTTGTGGTAGATGGTCACGTCGCTCATGGGCCCGGATTAGCGCCCCGAGCCGCGATCACCAAGTGAAGGCTCGCGTCCCCGACACGAAGGTGGAGTCGGAGTCGTCCCACGGCATGAGGTCCACGGGACGGGCCGGCAGGGGAACCGCGCCGGCCGGCCAGCGGTCGAACCCGGCCACGTAGCGCACGTCCAGCCGGCCGGGCTGGGCCGCCTGGATGGCCAACTCCAGCGGCTGGCTGGCCGAGACCCAGTTGACGCGCACCCACTTTGTCGCCGGTAGCGCGACCGCGGCGTGGACCCCCGCAACGGCGGTAATCTGGGCGGCGGAGCTGGCCCGCACCTGCAGCTTCAGCGTCCGTGCGCCCGGCGGCGGCGCGACCGTGAGACGAAGGGTTCCGGCGGGGTCGCGAACCAGGCCGACGGCCGGCGCGGCCTCCTGAATCGGTCGGGCCGCGGCGCGCAGTTGCGGGCGCCGCCACCACCACTGGCGGGCCAGGGCGGCGCTTCCGCCGTCGGCGGCAAGCACCTGCCGGGTCCAGGCGGTGTCCCCGTCGGGCAGCGCAAAGCGCCACGCCCGGCCGGTGTCCTGGTCGAGATGGTAGCCCACATAGGTCACCCGCGGATGGCGCGGACTCCACGGCTCCTCAGCGCGCACCACCAGCGTCAGGGCGAGGCCGAGCGCCAGCACTCCGATCCCGATCCAGCGGGCCGGCGAGCGCCCCTGGTCAGGCTGCGCCAGCGGCCACAGCACCATGGCGGCGGTGATCATCTGGACCGCGAACAGGGCCATCAGGTCCATGCCCTCGAAGGCGAAGTGCGACAGGCCGCCTTCCCACCCGAGCGCCACAGCGGCCAGGGTCGCCAGGATCGTGAGGGCAAGCACCGTCCGCTTGGCGCTGAGGGCGGTGGCGGCTGCGCCGATCGCCGCCGCGAGGAGCGGCCAGGCGAGCACGAAGGCCGCCGCCGGCGCGAGCGCCTGGATGACGATGGTCAGGACGAGGCAGAAGATCAGTCCACCGGCCCAGGCGCCCTTGCGGCTGACGGGGCGTCCGTAGGTGAAGTAGCCGATCACCCCGGCGAGCAGTCCGGGCACGAGGCCCAGCAGGTCGAGGCCGCCGAACGCCGAACAGGCCAGCCCCGCTGCGACCGGCACGACGACCACCCACCGCCGGGTCCGGGAGAGCTCGGCGGCGCAGAGCATCATGAAGCCCAGCGCCGTCAGCATGATCGCCCATTCCCAGGGCAGGACCTGGGCCAGCAGGAAGCGCTGTTCCAGGAAGCCGAAGCCGGCGCCCGTCAACCGCCGCGCAAACTCAAGGATCGCGGCCGCGCCCAGGCCGACGAAGGCGAACGCGCCCGCGCCGCGCAACAAGTCGACGGCCGGGAATTCGCCGGAATGGCGGGCCCAGCGGACGGCGAACGCGAGCAGGACGCCCGAGACCGCCAGCAGCACCCAGCCGAACCAGACCGGATAGGCCACCAGCACGTCGCCGAAGAGGTTCGCGTAGACCGGGGAGGGCTCGGGTTCGGGCAGGGTCGGCGAGAAGGCGATCCGGCCGGCCATCGCCAGGGCCTGTTCGCCCATGTCCTGCAGCGAGCCCCGGGCAAGGTTGGCGGCGGTCGAGGTGGGGCTGTGATAGTCGAACTGGCTCCCGATGATCGCGTAGTTGAGGCCCGGGATGCCGACCCGCAGGCTCTCGGTCAGGTCGGTGTCGTTGGGCATCTTCTCGTAGATCATCACCGCCAGCGACGAGGAGGCCGGGCGCACCGCGGTCTCGCGGAAGGCGCGGATCAGGCCGCCGTTCTGCGGGCTGGTCTGGAACATCTGCACTCGGCCCGACGAGCCCCGGGCTTCCAGGTTCAGGACCAGGCCGATGCGGCGGGCGAGGGGGTCGCGCTGGAAGAAGTGGTTGGCGCCAAGCAGGCCCGCCTCCTCGCCGTCGGTGATGACGACGATCACGTCACGGACCGGCGTTCCCCGGGCGCCGATCGCCCGAGCGGTCTCCAGCGCGGCAGCGACGCCCATGAGGTCGTCGGCAGCGCCCGGCGATCCAGGCACGCTGTCATAGTGCGCCATCAGGGCCAGCGCCGGCAGGCTCGAATCCCGTCCCCTGAGGATGCCCACCACGTTGTCCACGCGGCCGGCGAGAACCAGGTCGGGCGCGCGCTCGGGAACCTGGACGCCGACCCCCGGCCGGATTTCGGGCTCCAGCCCGATCCGCAGCATACGGCCGACGATGGCGTCCCGGACGTTGGCGTTCGCCACGGATCCCACGGGGTGCGGCACGGCCGAGAGGAAATTCACGTCGGCGAAGGCCCGCTCGCCCGAGAACTCCGTCTTGGGTGTTCCGACGGGCGCCGACTCGGGAAGCTGCTGGGCCACGAAGGCGATCCAGGAGCCGGCCAAGAGGGCCGCCAGCAATGCGAGCAGTCGGCCCATGCTTCAGATCCTCCCCGGTTCTCAGGGAGGCTAGCCCGCGTCGCCGCAAACGAAAACGCCCGCCGGAAGGGCGGGCGTCTCGGGGTGTCGGTCAGGCCTGGCAGGTCAGGCGGCGACAGCGCCTTCATGCGGATCGCGCAGCACGTAGCCGCGGCCCCACAC
>JBKOYY010000151.1:0-5049 GCA_046725615.1 Pseudomonadota bacterium | reverse complement strand
AGCCAGACCTGACTGCGCCGGTCTTCCGTCTCGGGCATCGTGAAGGGCACGCTGCGCGCGGCCTCGAGCACCACTTCGCGCACCTTCCGACGATCCGAGGCGTACGCGACGCTGAACGGGATGTGGATGCGGCTCGTACGGTTGCGCAGGGTCCAGTTCACCACGGGGCCGTCGATGAACTTGGAGTTCGGTACGATGACGTCGATGTTGTCGTTCGTGCGGATGCGGACGGCGCGCGGCGCGATCTCCTGCACCAGTCCGCGCTTGCCATCCTCCAGTTCGACGTAGTCGCCCACATTCAGCACACGGTCGAAGATCAGCACGAGGCCGGAGACGAACTCTTTGACGATGCCCTGCAAGCCAAGGCCGACGCCCACGCCGACGGCGCCGGCGAAAATGGCCAGGCTGGAGAGGTTCAGTCCAACGGCCGACAGCCCGGCAACAAGACCCACGAGCGTTAGCCCGTAGGTCGTCAACTTCTCGACGATGTAGAGCGCCTCGCGTCCGTGCGTCGCGCGCCCCCGGAGCCGCCTGAGGGCGGCGCCGGCCACCCTGGCGATCAGCACCGCGACTGTGAAAACCAGGATGCCTGCGGCGATGCCGCCGAGCGTCACGGGCGTGCGGCCGATGGCGAAGAGTACGTATCCGCTTATGTCTTCGAGCTCAGCCATCGGGTCAGCCAACGCGGCCGCCTTAAACGCCGTTCCGCTTTCCGTGAGGTTCCTCTTGCCGGTCAAACGATCGTTCGGCACGGTGAACGCCGATAACAAACGGAGGGAACGGCATGGCGGACGATCTGGGGTTCGACCCGAACGCGCTGGCTGAGAAGTACCGGGCCGAGCGCGACCGCCGCGTCCGTACGGAAGGCAACGAGCAATATGTCGAGATGGTGGGCCAGTTCGCCCACTACCTCGAAGATCCCTATGTCGATCAGCAGGTGACCCGCGAGCCGCTCACCGACGACACCGAGGTGGTCATCATCGGCGGTGGCTTCGGCGGCCTGCTGGCCGGCGCGCGCCTGCGCGAGGCCGGCGTCCAGGACCTGCGGATCATCGAGAAGGGCGGGGACTTCGGCGGCACCTGGTACTGGAACCGCTATCCCGGCGCAGCCTGCGACATCGAGAGCTACGTCTACCTCCCGCTGCTGGAGGAGGTCGGGTTCATGCCGGAGCGCAAGTATTCCCGCGCGCCCGAGATCATGCAGTACAGCGCGAAGATCGCCGAGAAGTACGACCTCTATCGCAACGCCTGCCTGCAGACCGAAGTGAAGGCCGTCCGCTGGGACGCCGACGCCGCACGCTGGATCATCGAAACCAACCGCGGCGACGCCATGAAGGCGAAGTTCGTGATCATGGCCAACGGTCCGCTTCATCGGCCCAAGCTGCCCGGCATTCCCGGCGTCGAAGGCTTCAAGCGCCACAGCTTCCACACCAGCCGCTGGGACTACGACTACACCGGCGGCGACTCGCTGGGCGGACTGACGAACCTCAAGGACAAGCGGGTCGGCATCATCGGCACCGGCGCCACCGCCGTGCAGTGCATCCCGCATCTCGGCGAATGGGCCAAGGAGCTCTACGTCTTCCAGCGCACCCCCTCGTCGATCGACGTCCGCAACGACCGGCCGACCGACCCGAAGTGGGCCGCCAGCCTGCAGCCTGGCTGGCACCAGCACCGAATGGACAACTTCAACATCCTGGTGTCGGGCGGCTTCGCGGAGGAAGACCTCGTCAACGACGGCTGGACCGACATCATCGGCAACATCCTGCTGCTGGCCCGCCGAAAGGCCGAGGCCGGCGAGCCGGTCGAGAACCCGGCCGAGCTGATGCAGCTGGCCGACTTCAAGAAGATGGAGCAGGTGCGGGCCCGGGTGGACCAGGAGGTCGCCGACCGCGCGACCGCCGAGGCGCTGAAGCCCTGGTACAACCAGTTCTGCAAGCGACCGTGCTTCCATGACGAGTATCTCGCCACCTTCAACCGGCCGAACGTCCACCTGATCGATACGCAGGGCCGGGGCGTCGAGCGGATCACCGAGACCGGCGTCGTGGCCAATGGTCAGGAGTTCGAGGTCGACTGCCTGATCTACGCCACCGGCTTCGAGGTGGGCACGGACTACGCCCGCAGAGCCGGCTATCAGGTCTACGGCAAGGACGGCCTCACGCTGTCGGAAAAGTGGGCGAACGGCATGGAGACCTTCCACGGCTTCCACGTCCGCGGCTTCCCGAACCTGTTCGTGGTCTCCACCGGCCAGTCGGGCTTCTCGGCCAACTTCCCGCACATGCTCAACGAGCAGGCCAAGCACCTGGGCTACATCATCCGTCACGCGATGGATCGTCAGGTTCGCACCCTGGAAGCGTCGGCCGAGGCCGAAGCGGCCTGGGTCGACACCATCGTCAAACTGTCGGTGATGCGCGATCAGTTCCTCAAGGAATGCACCCCCGGCTACTACAACAACGAGGGGAAGGTGGAGCTGATGAACAAGAAGAACACCTCCTACGGCGCCGGCCCCGTGGCCTTCGCCAAGGTGCTCGACGCCTGGCGGGCCGAGGGCGAGCTGAAGGGCCTCGAACTCAACACCTGAGGCCGCCTGCACCGCATCTGCACAGGGTGCGGATCACCCCGTGACGGCGGCCCGCTACAGCCGGGTCGTCGTTCACGAGGGTCAGCCGATGTACGCTCCAGTTTTCCCCCAGGCCGTTGACGCGCCCGCCGCGGGCCGGAACATGCGCGTCATGTCCGAGGTCCTGGTCGTCGACGACGATCCCCACATCCGCCAGCTCCTCGTCTTCGCCCTGGAGAAGGCCGGCCTGTCCGCCCGCGAGGCCGAGGACGGGGAGGCGGCGCTCGCCTTGATCGGCAAGGCCGCGCCGGACCTCGTCATCCTCGACATCAACATGCCCAAGCTGGACGGGCTGGAGGTCTGCCGTCGCCTCCGGGCTCAGGGCGAGCTGCCGATCCTCTTTCTTTCATCGCGCGACGATGAGATCGACCGCGTCCTCGGCATCGAGCTGGGCGGCGACGACTATGTGGTCAAGCCGTTCAGTCCGCGCGAGGTGGTGGCCCGCGTCCAGGCCATCCTGCGCCGCGCCCGCACATCCCAGCCGCCCGCCGCCGCAACAGCCCTGGCGCAGGGCCGGCTGTCGCTCGATCCCGAGAGCTGGACGGCCCGGTGGGACGGAGGGGAGGTGCCGCTCACCGTCACCGAATTCGGCATCCTGAAGATCCTGATGGCCGCCCCGGCCCGGGTCTTCACCCGCGACGCCATCATCGACCGCCTGCATGGACCGGGCTTCGCCATCACCGACCGCACGATCGACAGCCACGTCCGCAACCTGCGCGGCAAGTTCGCTTCGGTCGGCGGCCACGACGTGGTGGAGACCCGCGCCGGCGTCGGCTACCGCCTGGGGCCGTGCCAGGGCGGAGCGGCTTGATCGAGCGCTTCAAGGACTGGGTCGGCGGCTGGTGGCCCCGCCTGCGGCTGCGGACCATCCTGTTCGCGGTGCTGCTGTTCGCCGCCGCCATGCCCCTGATCGGCATGGTCTCGCTCAGGGTCTATGAGAACACCCTGGTCCGCCAGACCGAGGCCGAGCTGGTCGCCCAGGGCGCGGCGCTGGCCGCCGTCGCCTCGCTCACCTGGCCTGGCGCAGCGCCCCAGGCGCCGCGGCCAAGGGATCCGCCGCCGGGCTATTTCAGCCCCGAGTTCACGACCATCGACCTCAGTCGCGACCCCGTGCTGCCCGAGCGCCCGCCGGCGCGGCGCGCCCGGTCCGCGCCGGATCCGCAGGCCAGCCAGGTCGCACGCAGTCTCGCCCCGGTGGTCGAGCGCACCCTGCGCACCACCCTGGCCTCGGTAGCCATGATGGACAGGCGAGGCGTTGTCGTGTTGGGCCCGCACCTCGGCGGCTCATACGCCGATCTGCCCGAGGTGCGCGACGCCCTTGCTGGACACTCGCGCACCGTGCTGCGGGTGAATGGCGACATCTCACCCCGCTACCGCTTCGAATGGCTCTCGAAAGCCTCGACGATCCGCCTCCACTACGCACGCCCGATCCTCGTCGACGGGAAGGTGAAGGGCGTGCTGCTGTTCTCCCGTTCGCCCCGGGCGCTATTCCGGGGCCTCTACGAGGACCGCGGCAAGTTCCTGCTGGCCATCGGGGTCATCTTCGGGGTGCTGGTCCTGCTCGCCAGCCTGGTCTCTCGTGGGGTGACGCGTCCGGTCGAAAAGCTCTCCGCGGCGGCGCGCGAGGTGGCCGCCGGCGGCGGCGCCATCCCACCGACGCCCCGCACCGCCGCTGCCGAAATCCGCGACCTCTACGAGGACTTCGGCGCCATGGCCGAGCGGATCGAACGCCGCAGCGCCTATCTGCGCGATTTCGCGGCGGCCGTGAGCCACGAGTTCAAAACCCCGCTGGCCGGCATCCGCGGCGCCGTCGAACTGCTGCAGGACCACTTCGAGACCATGTCCCCCGACGAGCGGCGGCGCTTTCTGGCCAACGTTGAAGGCGACACCGACCGGCTGAACCAGCTTGTCGGGCGGCTGCTGGACCTCGCGCGCGCCGACATGGCGACACCCGGGACCGGCGCCGTCGTCGACCTGGCCGAGCCCCTACGCCGCGCAGCCGACGCCCAGCAACGGCCGGACTTCGCCGTGACCGTGCAGGCGGCGCGTGACCTGCCGCCGGCGGCGGCGCCGGCGACCACGGTCGAGAGCGTGCTCGACATCCTGTTGCAGAACGCCCGGCAGGCCGGCGCGCGCCACGCCGATGTGCGGGTGGAGGTCCAGGCCGATACGCTGCGACTGACCGTGTCCGACGACGGGCCGGGCGTGCCGGCGGCGGATCGCGAGCGCCTCTTCGAGCCGTTCTTCACCAGCCGGCGCGCCGAGGGCGGGACCGGCCTGGGCCTGCCCATCGCGCGGTCGCTGCTCGCCGCCTGCCACGGCGGGATCGCACTGGCCGAGGGGCGCGGCGCGTCCTTCGTCGTCACCCTGCCGCGCGCCGACGCCTGACGCCGGGTATCGGCGTTCGACGATTCCGGTCTAGGCTGGGCTTC
>JBKOYY010000196.1:0-21526 GCA_046725615.1 Pseudomonadota bacterium | reverse complement strand
GTTCAAGCCCCAGGCGCCGCTGGTCGACGAGGCCACCGCCCAGAGCCTGCGCGAGGCAGTGGCGAAGGGGGCGATGCCGCCGCTGGTGCTGATGGTCGACGACTGCCGGGCTGCCTTCGAGCGCATGAGCGCCAAGGGTGTGGAGTTCACCCAGGAGCCAGTGGAGCGATACGGCGCGGTCGACGCCAGTTTCCGCGATCCTTCCGGCAATGGCTGGAAGCTGATCCAGAGCCGATAGGCCGCCGCCCGACAGACGACGCACCGGGAGCTCCACATGAGCAGGTTCATCCGCACGATCCACCGCTGGCTGTCGATCGCCTTCACGGCCGGCGTTATCACCAACACGGCTATCATCTTCGGCCCGGGGCAGCAGAAGCCCGACTTCTGGGTCTATCTGCTGGCGTTGGTTCCGCTCTTCCTGCTGCTGTTCAGCGGGCTCTACCTGTTTGCGCTGCCCTACGTCGTCGCCATCCGGCGGCGCTAGTCCCGGAGCAGGGGGAGGGCGAGGCCGCCGACCGGTCGGGCGCCGAGCACCTCGCGCCGGAAGCGGAACAGCTCGGCGGGGCGCCCGCCGGTGTCGGCGTCGAGGCGGCCGAGGCCCTCCACCAGGTCAGTGCGCTCCAGGCCCCGGCGGAAGTTCTGCTTGTGCAGCGGCACGCCGGCGATCGCCTCGACGGTGCGCTGGAGGGCCGAGAGGGTGAAGGCGTCGGGCATCAGCTCGAACACCACGGGACGGTACTTCAGCTTGCCCCGCAGGCGTCCGAGCGCCGTGGCGAGGATGCGGCGGTGGTCCGAGATCATCGGCTCGCCAAGCGCGGCGGTCAGGGCGTCGGGTCGGGTCGGCGCCGCCTCGCCGCGATCGCGCGCGGCCTCGGGGGCGAGGCCCGCCTCGTAGAGCAGCTCATAGCGCTCGAGCACCCGCTCCTCGTTCCAGGGCGCGCCGTCGAGGGCGAACAGGTAGCGCACCCGCGCCAGCCGTTGGGGATCGTTGCCGGCCCAGGCGCGGAGGGCGGTCTCGATGGCGTCGAAGGCCGGGGGGCGGCCCGCGCGCCAGTCCTCCCAGGGGAAAATCCGCGACCAGGGCCGCCACTCGCTGCCGGCGAAGTGGGTGTCGACCGCGGCCGGGGCGAGGGCGAGGTAGCCCACCGAAATGATCCGCGCCGCGCCGCCGCCGCCCAGGTCGGCGAGCGGGGCATCCCGGCCCTTGTCGCCGAAGGTGTAGAGCTGTTCGACATAGCCCAGGTCGAAGCGCGTCTGCTCGGTCACGAAGGCGCGCAGGGCCAGTTCGAAGGTGCGGTGGCCATCGGGGTCGAAGGGACCGAACGGCAGGCCGGCCAGGTCGCCCGGCCCGCCGGCCGCCTGGCCCTTGTGGCGCACGATCAGAGCGACGGCCTCGCCGTCCCTGATGGCGACGACCACCGCCGAGAGGCCGATGACGACGGAAAGACTCATTCGGTGTCGAAAGCCTGGGCGTGCGGCGTGTAACCGGCCGCCTCGGACAGCACCTCGAAGCGGCGGACGTAGTGGGCCTGGGCCTCCGCCGGCGACTGCGGCTCGATCTTCAGGCTGTAGCCGGCCGGCGGGGCGCCGAAGAAGTCGAGGGATTCGGCGTGGTTGAAGCCCGCGAGCTGGGTCGCCTCGAAGAAGGCGCAGGCGCGGTCGGCCTGCTTGATCAGCTTCTTGATGTCGGCCGGGGTCTTGGCGGGCAGGCCGAAGCGGACGTGGATGGCCGTCTCCAGCCGCTCCTCGAACAGCTTGTAGTCCATGCCCAGCGCCGCCTTGAACGGGCTGATCATGTCGCCGATCACATACTCCGACGCGTCGTGCAGCAGGGCTGCGAGACGCCAGCGCGGCTCCAGGTCGGGCCGGATGTGGGCGGCGATCTCCTCGACCACGACCGAGTGCTGTGCGACCGAGAAGGCGTGCTCGCCGATGGTCTGACCGTTCCAGCGTGCGACGCGGGCCAGGCCGTGGGCGATGTCCTCGATCTCGATGTCCATGGGCGAGGGGTCGAGCAGGTCGAGACGCCGGCCCGACAGCATGCGCTGCCACGCCCTCGGTTCCGCCTTCGTGCGACGCAGCCCTTTCCTCACGAACGCATTCCTTTCACAGTCGAGGTGGAGACCTGACCCAGGAGGTGACAAAGATCAATCCGGGGCAGGGGCCGCTGGTTCACTATCGGGGCGAGATGAGGATGAACGGATGAGCTGGGCGCGGATCATGGCGCCGCTTTCGGGCGGCCAGGGCGACGCGGCGGCGGTGGCCGCGGCGGCGCTGATCGCCGAGCCGTTCGGCGCTGAACTGGCGTGCGTCTACACCCCGGCGGACGTGGCGGACGTGATGCCGTGGATGGGCGAGGGATTCCTCGGCGGCGTGCAGACGACGGCGCTGGAGTCGCTGAAGGAGGCGACGGCGGCCGGCGAGGCCAATGCGCGCAAGGCGACGGCGTCCTCGGGCTACGCCAAGACCCAGTTCGTTTCGCTGCAGACTCCGGTCTGGGCCGGGCTGTCGGCCGAGAGCCGGCTGTCGGACGTAGTGGTGTTCACCAACGACCCTGCGCGTGGACGCGGTCCCCTGGCCGAGGCGTTCCAGCAGATGGTGGCGGACGAGCAACGTCCGGTGCTGGTGGCCCGCGAGGGGCTGAAGGTCGGCGGTGTGGCCGTGGTCGCCTGGGACGGCGGCAAGGAAGCGTCGCGCGCCGCGCGCCTGGCGACCCCGCTGCTGGAGAAGGCTTCGCGCGTCGTGATCGTGGCGGCGCCCAAGGCCAGCTCGCGCACGTTCGATCCCGCCCGGCTGCAAAGCTATTACGCGGCTCGCGGCGTGAAGGCGGAAGTGCAGCTCCTGTCGGACAGCGGCGACGCCGCCCCGGCGATCCTGCACGCGACGGCGGCGGCCGGCGCCGATATCCTGGTGGCCGGGGCCTTCGGGCATCCCCGGTTGCAGGAGTTCATTTTCGGGGGAACGACCCGGACCCTCTTGAACTCGGACAGCCCGTCCCTGTTTCTATCCCACTGATTCCAAGTTTCTGATCTACCAGGAGGTACCCTATGGCCCTGTCGCGCATCGTGATGCGGCTCGCCCGTAACCCCGGAACGGAGTTCGCCGGCGGCGACGACCATCGCGGCTATACGCTGACGGCGCCGCTGTCTCCGGACGGCCACCTGGACGAGGCGGCCTACGCCAAGGCGCGCGACGCCTGCACGGTGCGCCGTTTCGCCCCTGACGAAGACGCCGTCGACGGCCGTCTCGCCCGCAAGGGCCAGCGTTGGTTCTTCGACTACGACCAAGCTGATTCCGCGGACGACGAGCCGGTGTTCCGCCTCGGCGAGCACCGCTTCGCCGTGGGCGAGTACGTGACCATCACCGACGAGGACGGTCGTCCGCTGACGTACAAGGTCGTCGAGGTTCAGCAGGCCTGAGGCCTGGGGGCGGGGTCGACTCAGACCCCGCCGTTCCTGCGGACCAGCTTCTTCACGTCGGGGTAGATCTCCTCGCCGTCGGGGCCGTCATTGCGCGAGCGGACGGTGGCGACGGTGATGGGGCCCCGCTTCGGCCCGCCCGCTTCGTAACCGACGAAGCGGTAGCCGTCGGGCAGGTCGTCGCCGGTGTAGATGAACAGGGCGCGGAATCCTCGCTTCTCGCGACGCAGGGGCTCGCCCCGCAGGCGGGTGTCGCGGCGCATGCGCACCTGGGCGCCGTCGCCGGCCGCATCGATGGAGAGCGGGCCAATCTTCACCTTGGCGCTGTCGTCGGCGTCATTGGCGACGATGTGCACGCCGGGGAGTTCGACGCGGGTTGTCCCGCCGTCATCGGTGGTGACGGCCAGCCCCTTGCCATCCGCCTTCAGCTCGACGCTGCTGCCGGCGGAGCGGGCGTCCTCCATCGCCTGGCGCGTCGCCTGCTCGGCGGCGCGGGCCGAGGCCGCGGCGCCCGCGGCCGGGGTTTCCGTCCCTTTGGCCTCGCCTGTGGCAGTCTTCCCGGCGGCGTCGGGGGCGGGGCCGCGCCCTGCCAGCAGGGTCTTTTCGATGCTGGCGAGGGTGGCGTCCACGTTCCCCTGCACCGACACGAGTTGCAGCGTGACCTCGGCGCCGGCGTCGTTGACGTAGGTGCAGGTCTTGCCGTCGGCGGCGGCCGACGTACGGGTCAGGTCGCCCTGAGTGGCCGGACACTCCAGCGCCGCGCGCACGGCAGGGACCTGCGGGCCGCAGGCGGCGGCGGTTAGGGCCAGGGCCGAGGCGGCGATGAGTGAGTGCGGCTTCATGTAAAGAGGGCTCCGTCGTGTTCGAGAGAACCTGAGCGGAGCCCTTTAGAAAGGCGAGTGAATTCGCCGTAACCGCGGCGCGGTTACTGGCCGGGGCGCGCCGCGCCCTCACGACGGGCCAGGAACGCCAGGCGTTCGAACAGGTGCACGTCCTGCTCGTTCTTCAGCAAGGCCCCATGCAGCGGCGGGATCAGCTTGGTGGGATCCTTCTCGGCCAGGGCGTCGCCGTCGATGTCCTCGACCATCAGCAGCTTCAGCCAGTCGAGCAGCTCGGAAGTGGACGGCTTCTTCTTCAGGCCCGGCACCTTGCGCATGTCGTAGAAGATGCGCAGCGCCTCGGCGACCAGCTTCTGCTTGATGCCCGGATAGTGGACGTCGACGATCGACTGCATCGTGTCGGAGTCGGGGAAGCGGATGTAGTGGAAGAAGCAGCGACGCAGGAAGGCGTCAGGCAGCTCCTTCTCGTTGTTGGAGGTGATGATCACCACCGGGCGGACCGCGGCCTTGATCGTCTCGTTCGTCTCGTAGACATAGAATTCCATCCGATCGAGCTCCTGGAGGAGGTCGTTCGGGAACTCGATGTCGGCCTTGTCGATCTCGTCGATCAGCAGGACAGGGCGCTTCGGCGCGTCGAACGCCTCCCAGAGCTTGCCCTTCTTGATGTAGTTCTTGACGTCCTTGACCCGCTCGTCGCCGAGCTGGCTGTCGCGCAGACGGGTGACGGCGTCGTACTCATAGAGGCCCTGGTGGGCCTTGGTGGTCGACTTGATGTGCCAGGTGATCAACTCGGCATCGAGGGCCTTGGCGATCTCGTAGGCCAGCACGGTCTTGCCGGTGCCCGGCTCACCCTTGATCAGGAGCGGACGCTCCAGGGCGATGGCGGCGTTCACCGCCACCTTGAGGTCTTCGGTGGCGACGTAGTTGTCGGTCCCTTCGAAACGCTGGCTCATCTAGGCTCCCCACGCGGGCCCGAGGGACCGCATTCGAACGTTTGTTTGTCTCGCCGCAGCCTATAGGGCGGGGCGTCGAGATCAAGCGGGTTCCATCGCCCGGCCGGTGTGACGTGGGGTCACCGGGGGCGCGAGGTCATGCTTAAAGGCGCCTTAACCATGCCGTGCGCTCATCGCCCGGACACGGGAGGCGTAATGACGACCAAGCTGGCCCAGAAGCCCGAGGGCTATTTCGAGATCGAGCCCAGGCCGACGTCAGAGGAGCTCGCCGCCTATTACCGCGACAAGTACTTCGTCGCCGATCACGGCAAAAACCCCTATGCGCACGGCTACACGGCCGAGGAACTGGAGCACAAGCTGCTGCAGCCGGCCGAGACCGAGCTGGTCTGGAACGGTCCGCCGGGGCGGCTGCTGGAGGTGGGCGTGGGCGAGGGCTTCACGCTGGACTACTTCCTGAAGCGCGGCTGGGAGGCCGTGGGCCTCGACTTCACCGACGACGGCATCCGCGAGTTCCACCCGCACCTGGCCGACAAGCTGATGCTGGGCGACGCCTTCGCCCTGCTCGACCAGGAGATCGCCAGCGGCAAGACCTATGACCTCGTGGTCTGCAACAACGTCCTGGAGCACGTGATCGACCCGATGGGGCTGCTGCAGCGCCTGCGGGCCATCGTGGCGCCGCAGGGCATGGTGCGGATCTCCGTGCCTAACGACGGCTCCTGGCTGCAGGACGAGATCGTGGCCCGCGGCCTGGCCGACCCGCAGTTCTGGCTCGCCCCGCCGGACCACCTCAACTACTTCAACACAGACACCTTGCCGCAGGCGATGGCCGCGCATGGATGGGAGGTGGTCGAGCACCTGGGCGAGTTCCCGATCGACGTCTTCCTGCTGAACCCCGACACCGGCTACATGCGCGATCGCAGCAAGGGTCGGAACTGCCACTTCGTGCGCGTGGCGTTCGAGATGGGGCTCTGGAAGCGGCGGTCGCTGGCGGCGCTGGTGGAGTATCGCCGCGGCTGCGCCCGCGCGGGCATCGGCCGCAATCAGACCGTCTACGCCCGTCCCGCGCCGGGGTCCGCCGCCGCTCGCCCATGAACGTCCTGGTCCTGAGCGCCGCGGCCAAGGTCCTTCTGGTCCGCGCGTTCGGCGAGGCCGCCCACACGCGTGGCGGGCGGGTGTTCGCCGCGGATATCGCCCCGGACAATGCGGCGCTGTTCGCCGCCGACCGCGCCCTGATCCTGCCGCGCAGCGACTCGGCCGGGTTTGCGGGGGCGCTGGCGCAGGCGTGCGCCGCCAACGACATCTGCCTGGTGGTCCCCACGCGTGACGCCGAGCTGCCCGTGCTGGCGGGTCTGCGCCGCGAGCTGGCGGCGGTGGGGGCGGCGGTGCTGGCCCCCGCGCCCGAGGCGCTGGAAGCGGTGCAGGACAAGCGCCGGTTCGTAGCCGCCTGCAGGGCGCAGGGCCTGTCGACGCCGCACACCTACGCCCCCGGCGAGGCGCCGGCCCGGTTCCCGGTCTTCGTGCGTCCCGTCCGCGGCGCCGGGGGCAAGGGCGCGCGCCGAATCGAGTCGCCTGGGGAATTGCCGCCGGGCGAAAATCTGCTGGTCCAGGACCTCGAGACCGCGCCCGAATACACCGTGGACGTGCTGCTCGATCTCGAAGGGCGCCCGCTGCAGGCGGTGGCTCGGCGCCGGCTGGTGGTGCGCGACGGCGAGGCGGTGAAGTCGCGGGTGGAGGACCTGCCGGACCTGGCGGGCGAGGCGCTCAGGCTCTGCGCGGCCCTGGACCTGGTCGGCCATAACGTCGTCCAGGCGTTCTACACGCCAGACGTCGGTACGCGGTTCATCGAGGTGAACCCCCGATTCGGCGGCGCCTCGAACCTGTCGATCCGGGCAGGCCTCGCCTCGCCCGAGCGGATCCTGCAGATGGTGGCGGGGGAGGTGGAGGCCGCCGCGGCGCCGCGGGCCATTTCCTACGGCCTGACCATGCTGCGCTACGCCGAGGACCTGTTCGTCACCGACGCCGACCTCGCCGCGGTCGCGGAGCGCTGAGATGGCGCGGGCGCTGCTGATCGACCTGGACGACACCCTGTACGACGAGCGCAGCTATGTGCTGTCCGGGTTCCGGGCGGTGGCGTCCGAGGTCGCGCGGCGGTTCCCGCAGGCGCAGGCCGAGCCGCTGCTGGCCGACATGGTCGCCGAACTGGACGCCCACGGGCGCGGCAAGGTGTTCGACCGGGCCCTGGAGCACGCGGGCGTCGCGGCCAGTCCAGGGTTGGTCTCCGAGCTGGTGCAGGCCTATCGGGAGCACATGCCGAACATCGCCCTATGGCCGGGCGTCGCCGAGACACTCGCCGACCTCTCGCGGGACCACCGGCTGGCGGTGGTCACCGACGGCCTGGCGCTGATGCAGCGGCGCAAGATCGAGGCGCTCGGACTCAAGTCGTTGGTCGACGAAGTTCTGGTCTGCTGGGAGCACGACGCTCCGAAGCCGGACCCCGCGTGTTATCTTGAGGCCTTGCGCAGGCTGGGCGCCTCGTCCGAGGAGGCCGTGGTGATCGGCGACAATCCCGGCCACGACATGGCGGCGGCGCGCGCGATCGGGGCGCGGTCGATCCGGGTGCTCACGGGCAAGTATGCTGGCGGGGGCGATGGCGGCTTCCCGGCGGACGCGGTCGCCCCGCACTTCACGGCGATCGGACCCCTTCTGCGGGGGCGGCAATTCGGAGCAGCGGCATGAGCGAGCGTCACGTGACCATCAACGGCCGCCGGATCGGACCCGGCGAGCCGCCCTACATCGTGGCCGAGATGTCGGGGAACCATAACGGCGAGATCGCCCGCGCCCTGGCCCTCATCGACGCGGCCAAGGCGGCGGGGGCCGATGCGGTGAAGCTGCAGACCTACACCGCGGACACGATCACCATCGACCACGACGGCCCCGAGTTCCGCGTCCATGGCGGCCTGTGGGACGGTCGGCGGCTCTACGAGCTGTACCAGGAGGCTCACACGCCCTGGGACTGGCACGCCGAGTTGTTCGCCCACGCGCGCAAGATCGGCATCGACATCTTCTCCTCGCCCTTCGACCCGACAGCCGTGGAACTGCTGGAGGGCTTGGATGCGCCCGCCTACAAGATCGCCTCCTTCGAGCTGATCGACATCCCGCTGATCGAGCAGTGCGCCCGGACGGGCAAACCGCTGGTCATGTCCACGGGCCTCGCCTCACCGCAGGAGATCACCGAGGCGGTGGCGGCGGCGAAGGCCGCGGGGTCGGGCGGGGTGATCCTGCTCCACTGCACCAGCGCCTATCCGGCGCCGATGGCCGACATGAACCTGCGGACCCTGCAGCATCTGGCGCAGCAGCACGACGTGGTGGTGGGCCTGTCTGACCACACCCTGGGGGTCACGGCCTCGATCGCCGCGGTGGCGCTGGGCGCGTGCTTCATCGAGAAGCACTTCACGCTGAGCCGCGCCGAGGGCGGCGTGGATTCGGACTTCTCGCTGGAACCGCACGAGCTGGAGCGGCTGGTGAAGGAGAGCCGGGACGCATGGTTGGCGCTGGGTGAGGTCCGCTACGACGAGGTTCCGTCCGAGGCCGCCAGCCGCGACCATCGCCGCTCGCTGTACGTGGTGGCGGACGTGGCGGCCGGCGAGGCGCTGACGCCCGCCAACGTCCGCTCGATCCGGCCAGGCTACGGCCTGCCGCCCAAGCACCTTCCCGAGGTCCTGTCGCGCAAGGCGACCCGCGCGCTGCGCCGGGGCGAGCCGCTCGACTGGTCGATGGTGGGGTAACGTCGCGGGGGCGCTACGGCGTCCCGTAGTGGGCGAAGGGCAGGGCGCGGACGTCATCCGAGGTGAAGTCCGGCTTGGTCGGATAGAGCGCGGCGTAGACACGCTCCACGAACGCGAAGTCCTCCGGCGTGTCGACTGTCCAGCGCAGGTGACTCTCGTCCTTTTCCTGCACGAGCTCGCCCAGCGTGAAGCGCTCCGGGTGGCGGTAGATGAACGGCGTCACGTGTTCGTGGTCGTAGGGGTCGGTCGACTCGCGGCCGGCGATCTCAAGGGCGTCGAGGCCGAAGGATTCTACGTCCAGACCGTGCGGATAGGTGCGGCGCCGTCCGTTGGAGACGTAGTCGACGCCGAGCTTCCGATGCAGGCGAACGCAGTCGTCGATGACGCCGGGGTCGGCAAGCGGGCAATCGGCGGTGAGCCGCACCATCTGGCCGTGGATCCCGAAGGCGTGCGCCGCGCCCAGGTATCTGGCGAGAACGTCGGTGAGCGAGCCCCGAAAGACCGGCACGCCGATGGTGTCGAGATGGGCGGCCAGACCGTCGTCCGACGGGTCGTCGCTGGTCGCCACGACGACGCGCTCGAGCGTCTCGCAGCGGCGCAGCCTTTCGAGCTGGCGCTCGATCATCGGCCGGCCGGCGAGCGGCTTCATGACCTTACCGGGAAGGCGCGTGGAGCTCATCCGCGCCTGCAGGACCGCGACCGTCATGGCAGGAACCCTCCGCACCCCCGCGATGCGGCGAGTCGCCGGGCGCGTCGACCGCGAGGACTTCAGTCCCGGTCGGGCCGGGCGACTGTTTCGCCCCGGCGATCCTCGGCGTAGCCCATGTCCTTGAGAGCCTCGTCGGAGACGTTCCGCGCCTGGAAATCCGTCACGTCGTCCTCGCCGCCCTCGGCCTCCGCGGCGTCGCGAACTTCTTCCAGTCCGTCGATCTCGTCCGCCGAAACCTGGGCTTCGACGAAGTTGTCGTCCGGGCCGAGGCCGTCGATGTCGTCCTCGCGCTCTTCGGTCGCGGCGCGGTAGTCGAGCTCGTTGTCTTCTTCGAAGTCGGCGTCGCCGATGGCGTCGGGATCGAACTCGTCGGCGTCGAGCGCCACGGCTTCGTCGTCGTCGCGGTCGCCGATAAGCTGGGTGAGATCGGCGACCTCTGGCAGTTCCTCGAACGTCCGCATCTCGCCGGGCCCGTCGTCGCCGACGGTCATCGTCTCGTCGAGCGTCTCGGCCTGATCCTGGTCATCGAAACCGGACGCGGAGTCGAAAGGGGCGCCGACCATCGGAAGATCTCCTGGCTTGGACGGCCAGGTCGGCCGCCGTTCGCCAGCAGAACCCTTGGCCGCGGTCAGCGTTCCTTTGCGAAGTTGGCGAGATCGGCGGCGACGCGATCCATCACCGGCTCCCAGGCCCGGAGGCGCTCGGCCGTGTAGACCCGTGCCTGGGGATACCAGGGATAGCGATCCGGCTCGCCCAGCTTCGTCCACGCCGTGGAGGTCGTGATCAGCCACGTGGGAGCGCCGGCGGCGGCCCCAAGGTTCAGGGTCGCGTTCGAGAAGCCGATGACGAGGTCCATGGCCGCGCAAAGGGCGGTGACGTCGTCGAGGTCGAGCTTCAGGTCGATCTCCGGCGGCTGCCAGATCTTCACGCCCAGCTCGCGCTCGGCCTCTTCGAGCTCGGCCGTGCAGTCGCCGTACTGCAGGTTCACGAAGCTGACGCCCGGGACCTCCAGCACCTTCTTCCACTGCTCGAAGGCCGAGAAGTAGCGGTGGCGCGCATCCTTGGTGATCAGACTCTTCCACAGCAGGCCGACCTTGGGGCCTGGACCGGCCGCCTCGATCTGCCGGCGCCAGTGCTCGACCCGGGCCGGATCCGGCGTGACGTACCGCTCCCGGGGCGGGAAGTCCTCGACGGTCCGCCGGAATTCGCGAAGCAGGCTGGCGATGGGCGTCCAGCAGTCGATCGAGGATTCGTCGAGGTCGGGGACGACGCGCAGCGGGCGGGTCACGTGGACGTAGGTGGCGTGGTGGGTCACCTCGGCGTCTGGGAACGTCCTTTGGAAGAGCGGGACGAGACGGCGTTCCACGGCGAGGTGCAGCTTGCCATCGGGGCCGAGCGCGTCGGCGACATCAGGCAGCACGTTGGCGAACAGCACCTCGTCGCCAAGGCCCTGTTCCCCGATCACCAGCAGCCGCTTGCCAGCCAGCTTCATCCCGGGCTTCCAGCGGGGCCGATCCACCGCGAATTGGGTCACGTCCGCGAAGTGGGGCGCCAACCGGGCCTCGTATTGGTCCCATCCCTCGCCGATGCGACCGACAGCCAGCAGATAGTTGCTGCGGGCCAGCCGCATCATCTCCCGGTCTTCGACCGTGATATCCTTGAGCTTCAGTGAGGCGTCGCAGTCGGCGAGCGCGCCCTCGGCGTCGCCCAACCCCATCTTCACCTGGCTGAGGTTGTAACGCGGTTTCGAGGAGGTCGGCGCCAACCGCGCGGCCTCTTCGAAGAAGATGGACGCGTTCGTGAGGTCCACCGCCTGGTTCATGATCGTACCAAGCGTGTTCCAGAGCATCGACGATTCAGGGAATCGGCCGAGCGCCTCGCGAACGATCTCGATCGCCTCATCCAGACGGTTCTGATCGCGGATCGCGGTGGCGAGGTTGTTGATCCCTTCCTGCCTGTCCGGTGCGTGGCGCAGGAAGTGCCGGAAAAGCTTCTCCGCCTGCTCCAGCATCCCCATCCGGTACGCCAGCCGCCCGAGGTCGTTGGCGACCTCGGCGTGCTCGGGCAGCAGGCGGAGCGCTGCCTCGTAGGCCTTGATCGAATTGGCGAAATCGCCAGCCCGTTCACGGGCGATCGCGACGAGATACCAGGCGACGCCGTTCTCTTCGTCCTGTTCGAGCGCCTTGACCGCCCACTTCCCGCCCTCGACCCATTCATCCTTGTTCAGGTGGCGTATCGCACGCTGGATCATTGGCTCGGCGGCGACCGCCTTGAAACCCTTGAGCGCTTCGTTCAGTCGCGCCAGGGCGTCGTGCGAACCTGCCTCGCCGAGATCATTGAGCGGCTGCTGAAGCGGGGCAGGCCGCGCACCGTCTTCCAAGGCGATCGCGGACGTCGCGTTTCGCAGGGCCGGCTTCGGCATACGGAGTGCTCCGGGTGGTTCGGCTCCTTGCTCGCGCGTTATGCTTAATTCCGGTTTAAGGGGCGCCACTCTGCCGCACCCGCGGCGCCCCATCGATGACAAGAGGCCGTTAACCGCCGCCCGTTAAGCCTCTTGATGCGGTCTTTCGCGACCGGCGCGAATATGTGGTTATCGAATCGCGCAACGCGGGCGTCGACGCAACGAGGGGACGGGATTTGCCGCTCAAACTGTCTCTGAAGCCGGGCGAGAAGTTCGTCCTCAATGGCGCGGTGGTGCAGAACGGCGACCGCCGCTCGGTGCTGGTGCTGCAGAACAAGGCGTCGGTCCTTCGCGAGAAGGACATCATGCAGGAAGCCGAGGTCCAGACGCCGGCGCGGCGGATCTACTTCCCGGTCATGATGATGTACCTGGATGGCGCGAACGCCGAACGGTACTATTCGGAATTCGTCCGGCGGCTCTCCGAGTTCATGGGGGTGATTTCGAACCCCGACGTGCTCGCCGACTGTGTGGACATCTCAAGGTACTGCATGGAGCGCGAATACTACAAAGCGCTGATGCTCTGCCGGAAACTCATCGAATACGAAGACGAAAGGCTGGGGAATGTCCCTACAGGCGTATCAGCAGGCGGCGACGCGGGCTGAGAGCCCGCGCGATCTGGAGTACCGCCTGTTCGCGCAGGTGACGCGGGCGCTCATGGAAGCGACCAAGCTCGACCCGAACGACATCGGCGGGCGAGCCGACGCGCTCGACTGGAACCGGCGCGTCTGGTCGGCGCTCGCGTCCGACTGCGGGCGGCCGGACAACGGGCTGCCCCTGCCGCTCCGCGCCTCGATCATCTCGCTGAGCATCTGGGTCGGCAAGCACACCAGCCTGGTGATCCGTAAGCAGGAAGAGATCGAACCGCTCATCGAGATCAACCGGATGATTATGCAGGGCCTCTCGGGGAACGCCCAGGCCGCGGCCTGAGCCGACGACAACTGAGACTGGAGCAGGGGCCGCGGGCGACCGCGGCCCCTTTCGTTTGCGCGATTTGCCGGGGGATCGCGGCAGGAACTGCCGGGCGGCAGAAACATGGCTAACGCGCGGTCCGCCGCGCTCGAAAAATCCTTAGATAATTCAACGGAGGGCGGGGCGGATTCGTGGTTACCGCGCTGGCCCGCGACTTGCGTGGCGTTCCTCGGCGAGAAAACGCCGCCCGGCAAAAGCCGGGGTGATTATTCCAGAATGGAAGGAACTACCCATGCCGATGAATTCGGTGAACACCAACGTGGGCGCGATGGTCGCCCTGCAAAACCTCAACGCCACCAACACGGAGCTGGCCACCACCCAGAGCAGGATCAATACCGGCAAGCGTGTCGCCTCGGCCAAGGACAACGGCGCCGTCTGGGCCATCGCCCAGAACCAGCGCGCGACGTCCAACGCCCTGAGCTCCGTTCGTGAATCGCTGCAGCGCGGTCAGTCGACCGTGGAAGTGGCGATCTCGGCCGGCGAGAGCATCTCCGATCTGCTTCTGCAGATGAAGGAAAAGGCTCTGGCCGCCGCCGACGCGGGTCTCGACGCCACGAGCCGTACGGCCCTGAATGACGAGTTCAAGTCGCTGATCGGCCAGATCACCAAGGCGGTGAACAATGCCGAGTTCAACGGCGCGAACATGCTCAAGCAGGCCGGTACGGATGTGAAGTCGCTGGCGAACGCTGACGCGACCCAGGTCATCACGGTTCAGGCGCAAACCCTGACCACCGCGGCCCTGGGCATCGCGACGTCGAGCCTTGGCACGAAGACCCTGGCCTCCACGGCCATCGGCCTCGTGAACACGGCGATCACGTCCGTCTCCAGCAAGCTGTCGAAGCTCGGGACCGGGGCCAAGGCCCTCAACGGCCACCTGACCTTCATCAACAAGCTGCAGGACACGATCGACGCCGGTATCGGCAACCTCGTCGACGCCGACCTGGCGAAGGAAAGCGCGAAGCTCCAGGCGCTGCAGACCAAGCAGCAGCTGGGCGTCCAGGCGCTCTCGATCGCCAACCAGTCGTCGGGGATCCTCCTCGGTCTGTTCCGATAGGTAGCGCTACCGCTGGGCGGGCTTCGGCCCGCCCAGCGGCACCTTTTGACCCGCTGGGAGGTTTTTGCCGCCCGGGCCGGGCAATTTCTGCCGTCCATGCGCTCTGACTAGGCAGATATTGCCGATTGACGGCAACCCTAACAACGATATAACGCTGTTAATTCAATATCTTGCGACCATTTCGCCGCAGCTCGGCAATGGCGCGGGAATTGCTGCCTTCTCCTCCGGGCAAAACGCCCTCGGCCATCAGAACGACGGCCGATCCTGAGAAGAAGGACTCAACCGATGAATTCGGTGAACACCAACGTCGGGGCCATGGTCGCCCTGCAGAACCTCAACACCACCAACAACGACCTCGCCGCCACCCAGTCGCGTATCAACACCGGCAAGCGGGTCGCCTCGGCCAAGGACAACGGCGCCGTCTGGGCCATCGCCCAGAACCAGCGCGCGACGTCCAACGCCCTCAGCTCGGTCAAGGAATCGCTGCAGCGCGGTCAGTCGACCGTGGAAGTGGCGATCTCGGCCGGCGAGAGCATTTCCGATCTGCTTCTGCAGATGAAGGAAAAGGCTCTGGCCGCCGCTGACGCGGGTCTCGACGCCACGAGCCGCACGGCCCTCAACGACGAGTTCAAGTCGCTGGTCGGCCAGATCACCAAGGCCGTGAACAACGCCGAGTTCAACGGCGCGAACATGCTCAAGCAAGCCGGTACGGACGTGAAGGCCCTGGCCAACGCGGACGCCTCGTCGGTCATCACGGTGCAGGCGCAAACCCTGACCACCGCGGCCCTGGGCATCTCGACGGCCAGCCTTGGCACCAAGACCCTGGCCTCCACGGCCATCGGCCTGGTGAACACGGCGATCACGACCGTCTCCAGCAAGCTCTCGAAGCTGGGCACCGGCGCCAAGGCGCTCGGCTCGCACCTCGACTTCGTCGGCAAGCTGCAGGACACGATCGACGCCGGTATCGGCAACCTCGTCGACGCCGACCTGGCGAAGGAAAGCGCGAAGCTCCAGGCGCTGCAGACCAAGCAGCAGCTGGGCGTCCAGGCGCTCTCGATCGCCAACCAGTCGTCTTCGATCCTGCTGGGCCTCTTCCGTTAAGGCCCGCGCGTCCGCGGAGCCTGACCGGGCTCCGCGGACGGCAACTTGCGTCGGCGGGCGAGGGAGGTCTTCGGAGCGTCCTCGCCCGTCTCCGCTTCATCCGGAGCGCTGCGCAGACGCGCGGCGAGAGGAGAAATGGACACAAAGGCCGCGGCCAACGCACCCGCGCCTGATCCGGTCAAGCTGCAGACGTCGACCCAGCCCGCGGCCCAGACCCGTGAGCCGGAACCGGCGCCCAAGCCGAAGCCCGAAACGCCCCCGGCGTCCGATCAGGTCGAGATGCGACTGGTCATCGAAATGGATCAAGCCAGCGGATCCTACGTCTACAAGACCATCAACCGCCTGACCGGTGAGGTCGTCTCGCAGCTGCCCAGGGCCGAGGTCCTGCGGATGAGGGACGGCGCCGACTACGAGAGCGGTACGGTCATCCGCACCAAGGCCTGATCGCCGAACAGGGCGCGGCAGCCCCGCGCGCCTAGGACAGATCGTCCCAACCGCCCCGGTTCCGCCGGCGGCGGCGCTTATGGTTAAGCGTGTTAACCATCTGATCATCACGGCTACCTAGGGTCTGGAGGACGCCGGGGAGCGAGTCGCGCCTCCGGACCACCGCTAGGAGAGCGTGATGACCATCAGCGTCCACACGAACAAGGCTGCGCTGACGGCCCTGCAGAACCTTAACAAGACCAACGACGAGCTGGGCGACGTCCAGAACAGGATCAACACCGGTCTGAAGATCGCCAACGCCAAGGACAACGCGGCGGTCTGGGCCATCGCCCAGGGGCAGCGGGCCGACATCGGCGCCCTCGGCGCGGTGAAGATGAGCCTGGAACGGGCCAATTCGATCGCCGAAGTCTCGCTGACGGCCGGGGAAACCATCTCCGACCTGCTGGTGCAGCTGAAGGAGAAGGTCGTCGCGGCGATGGACACGTCGCTGGACACGGCCTCCCGGACCGCCCTGGATTCGGACTACAAGGCGATCCTCCGCCAGATCACCCAGGTGGTGCAGAACGCCAGCTTCGACGGCGCCAACCTCTTCAGCGGCTCGGGCGGCAACATCCAGTTCCTGGCCAACGCCGAGGCGACGTCGCGACTCACCCTTTCGACGCGGACGCTGGCCCTCGGCGGCAGCAACATCTCCATCCCGCCGACATCGTCGATCAGTACGAAGACCCTCGCGTCGACTGCGCTGGGACAGCTCACGTCCTCGATCACCAAGGTGAATCAGGCGCTGGGCAACCTGGGCTCCCAGGCCAAGCAGCTGGATGCGCACCTGGAATTCGTGAACAAGCTGACCGACGTGCTGGACGCGGGGGTCGGAAACCTGGTGGACGCGGACCTCGCGAAGGAGAGCGCGAGGCTTCAGGCCCTGCAGGTTCAGCAGCAGTTGGGGGCGCAGGCGCTGTCGATCGCCAACTCGGCGCCGCAGATCGTGCTGCAGCTCTTCCAGGGCGGCTAACAGTCTCCGTTGGGGCGTAGATGAGGGCTCGGTCGCGTGGCGGCCGGGCCCTTTTTCTTTGCCGGGTTAACGGCCGGTAAGGGATGGCGCCGCTAAGGTCCGATGGCGGGAGTCCGTCCCGCCGAAGCGAGTTTCATGGTCACCTCGATCGACTCGAGCCTGCTGCTGAACTTCTACCAGTCGCGCAATACGGCGACCGGGAGCGGCCCGGCCGTGGGCGGGACGACCGCCAGCCGACGCGGTGCGCCGACGGCGCCGTGGAACCAGGAGAGCTCGGCGGCGGCGACCAGCGCCGGGGTCAAGGCGGCCCTCGCCGGGCGCAAGTTCGTCAACGAGAACGAAGCCAAGCTCGACCTGCCTGGGGCCAGCCAGGACTACAAGAAGCTGTTCGCGCTCTATCAGGGCCTCGGGGTCCTGATGGGGGTGGCAGAACAGGCCGGCGGGAAGGGATTGCTGGCGGCCGACCAAGCCAAGCTCGGCCGCGCATTCTCTCGAGGTCTCTCCGAGATCTCGGCTTACGTGGCGGACCTGGACGTCGACAAGTTCCGGATGATCCAGGGCGAGGCGGCGACGTCCGCCAAGACCGCGGTGGGCATCCCGAAGACCAAGACCGAATATGTAACGGCGCCGCTGGTCAGCGGCACCGCGGAAACCGCCGTTCCGGCCTTCGCGGGGACGGTGCAGTTCGACATGGCGGTCAAGCGCTCGGGCGCGACCGTGAACGTGCCGATCGACCTGGCCGGTATGGGGGGGCAGACCCGCTCCATGGTCAATGTCGTCAATTACATCAACCAGCAACTTCAAGCGGCCGGCGTCGACGCCCGAGTGGCCTCCCAGCGCATCGCAGGGACGGTGAAGACGGCCACGGTGAATGGCAGAACGGTCGAGGTCGGCCGCAACCCCGACCAGTTCGCCCTGAAGATCAAGGTGTCGGTGGGCGAGACGGTCAGCTTCTCCGCGGCGGCGACGGCGGGCGCCGTTTACGTGGCCCAGAACGCGGGCAACCCGGACCCCGACGGCAAGAGCACCACCAAGGACAGCACCGAGGCCGCTCAGTTCCTGAAGTTCCAGACCGACACCACCAACGTGCCGGCGCCGCCGCAGCCGACGGGAGAGGCGAACTGGGTCGACGGTCGACTCTTCTCCAAGACCCTGGGCCCGGAGGTGAAGACCATCCGCGAGCAGGTCGTCGGCGCGGACGGGTCGATCTACATGCTGGCGGACGTCACCGACAAAGTAGCTGGCCAGGAGATCAAGGGCGATCAGGACGTCGCGCTTCTGAAGTACGACGCGGCCGGCCAGCTGGTCTTCGCGCGCACGCTGGGCGCTTCGGACGAGGCCAGCGGCCTCGGCCTCGCCATCAGCGCCGACGGCAAGGTGGCGGTAGCCGGGTCGGTGAAGGGGGAACTGAACGGCGCCACGAACGGGCCGCTGAACTCCACCGGAGCCTTCGCGGAGCAGACGGACAGCTTCGTCACCCTGTTCGACGCCGAGGGCCAGGAACTGTGGACCCAGCGCCGCGGCGCCCGCCAGGGCGACGAGGCCAGCGAGGTCGCATTCGGCGCCGACGGGACGGTCTATGTCGCGGGCAAGGCCAGTTCGACCATGCCGGGGACCACGCAGATCGGCGGCGTCGACGGTTATCTGGAGGCCTTCAAGGCCGACGCGACGGGCAAGGTGCAGACCCTGTTCACCACCGCCTTCGGCGGGGCGGGGACGGACAAGCCGGCCGGCCTGGTCGTCGACGGGACCTCGGTGGTTGTGGCCAGCAACGAGGACGGGCGAGGCGTCCTGCGGCGCTACGACCTGTCAGGCGGGACGCCGGTGCTGACGGCCACCAAGGACCTCGGCGACCTGCAGGGCGGACAGATCACGGGGTTGGCGCTGGACGGCGGCGACGTCGTGGTGGCCGGCTCCACCTCCAATCCTGGTCTGACCGGGCTGTCGGTGACGCGTGCGCACGCCGGCGGCAGCGACGCCTTCGCCGCCCGGATGACTGCCGACCTGAGCGGAGGCGGGCAGGTGGCCTACTACGGCGGCGCCGGTGATGACCGGGCGACGTCGCTGGCGGTCAGCGGCGGCCAGGTCTGGATCGGCGGGTCGGCCGGGACCGATCTGCCGGGCTATGCCGACAAGATCGGTGCGAAGGACGGCTTCCTGGCGCGCCTGGACGTGGCCGCCGGGACGGTGGACTGGTCGCGGCGTTTCACCGGCAAGGACGGACGAGCGGCGCCGACGGCGATCGCGGTGGACACCAGCGGCGCGAGCGTGCTGGACCGTATCGGCTTGCCGAAGGGCGAACTCGACCTCTCGGATTCCCAACGCCTGACGGCGGCCTCCAGCCTGCGGGCAGGCGACCAGTTCACGATCAAGACCGGGCTGGGCCGGAACTCGACGGTCACGATCGAGGACAAGGACACCCTCGATACGCTGGCGCAGAAAATCCGTCGGGCCAGCGGCTTCCAGGCCAAGGTCACCATCACCACGACGGACGGCAAGCGCAGCCTGCGCATCGAGCCCACCACTGACCGGGTCACCCTGGAGTTCGGCTCCGGCAAGACCGACAAGGACGCCCTGGAGATGCTCGGCATTCCCGAGGGGATCGTCCGCAAGACCAAGGTGGTCGACGGCAAGACGGTGCCGGCGGACGGCAAGTCGATGCTGTACGGCCTCGGGCTGCCCAGCAACCTGAACCTCGACGACGAGATCGAACGCAAGCACGCCCTGGCCGAGATCGGCTCGGCGATGGGTATCGTTCGGCAGGTCTACAAGGACCTCGTGGCCGCGGCGAACCCACGGGCGGCCCAGCAGGCCGCAGCGGCCGCGAGCGGGCCCGTTCCGGCTTATCTCAACAACCAGATCGCCAACTACCAGGCCGCCCTGGCTCGCCTCGGCGGCTGACGGTGGGTTGAAAGCCGGGAGCCGGGGGGCTAGCGAAGCCCGATGGCCAACCCCGAACACGCGCCTGAGCCCAAGCCCCGCCGCGGTCCGTCCCTCGTCGTGATCGGCGCGCTTGTCGCGTTGCTGGCCGGCGCGGCGATCGCCTGGGTGCTCGTTTCCGGTGATCGGGGGCGCCAGCCGGCCCCGCCGGCGGCGGAGGGCGGGCTGGTCATCGATTCCAGCGCCGCCGAGGACGGCCGGGCCGAGGCAGGCAAGCCCCTGCGCTGCTTCGTGCAGGGTCAGTATGTGGGCGAACTGACCCTGGCCGACTGCGCGCGCCGCAACGGCGTCGCCACCGACGCGCTGGATGTGGGCATCGACGAGACCGGCGCCCTGGCCGCGGCCGACCAGGCCGGCCAGATGCTGATCCCGCTGCCGCCCGAGGAGGATGCCGAGGCCGGCGCGCCGGCGCCGGAGGTGGTCGAGCCCGGCGCGGAAGAGGATGTGGCGGCGCCCGCCGAGTCCGTCGCGGCCTGCCGCCGCTACGAAGGCGGCCGCTGGCGGCGGGTCGGCGACATGGATCTCGATTCCTGCGTTCAGACGCTGTTCGCCGGTCGCTGCGAGAAGCCCGGACAGGCCAGCTACGGCCGCCATGGCCAGCAGACCCTGCGGCTGGTCACCGGCCGGCTGGAGGTCTCGGACGACAACCGCACGTTCCGCCCCATCGCGCCCCAGGCGCCGGATTGCAGTCTCCCGCCGGTCCAGTGAGCCTGCTAGGCTCGTCGCCATGACCGCAAAGATCATTGTCCTCGCCGTCGCCGCGCTGGCCCTGACCGCCTGCGCCAAGAAGACCACGCCGCCGGGCGAGCCGGGGGTCTGCTACCACGTGGTTCCGCAGAAGGACGGCTCGCTGAAGTACAACAAGCTGGTCCAGACCGAGAGCCTGGAGAAGTGCGCCGCCAACCTCGAGGCGATGCGCGTCAAGTTCCTGCGGATGGGCGGCACCCAACAGGAGATCTACGGCGCCTACCAGGCCAACTTCCTGTTCCTGCAGAAGGAGGGGATCCTGACCTCGACGTCGCTGGAGGGGCCGAGGTACGTGGCGCTGGTCAGAACCGGTGACGGCCGTCTGGCGATTCCCGGCGCGATGCCGCAGCAATAGCTGTGGACGTTTCCGCAATGCGCGGAACGGAAGCGGAACATTCGCTTGTTAACGGATGGCCGGGACGTTAGCGTGCCCGCTGGGCCGAGAGCCCGCTTCTACGGAAACCAAGGCACGAGATCGAAATGGCGGGCAGCGTCAACAAAGTCATCCTGGTGGGCAACCTCGGGGCGGATCCGGAGATCCGCTCGCTGGGTTCGGGCGACCGGGTCGCCAATCTGCGGGTGGCGACGTCGGAAACCTGGCGGGACCGCGGCACCGGCGAGCGCAAGGAAAAGACCGAGTGGCACCGGGTGGTGATCTTCAACGAGAACCTCGTGAAGGTGGCCGAGAACTACCTGCGCAAGGGCTCTAAGGTCTACATCGAGGGCAGCCTGCAGACCCGCAAATGGGCCGACCAGTCGGGCCAGGAGAAGTTCTCCACCGAGGTGGTGCTGCAGAAGTTCCGCGGCGAGCTGACCATGCTCGACGGCCGCGGCGGCGAGGGCGAGCGTGACGATAGCGGCCCCGGCGGCGGCTATTCCAGCGGCGGCGGCTTCTCCTCCGGCCCCCGCGCCGGCGGATCCGGCCCGCGCGAGGACTTCTCGGCCAACCTCGACGACGAGATCCCGTTCTAGAGCAACCGTCCGAGCAGTTGAATCAAAAGTGATTGGGCGGGGGATTCCGGGAGGGTGGTGATCGTGAGTCGATGGGGTCTCTGATTCGGGAGGCTTGGATGGGCAAGGCGCGGTCTGAGGA
>JBKOYY010000036.1:0-61048 GCA_046725615.1 Pseudomonadota bacterium | reverse complement strand
GAGAGCTGCAGGCTGGCCTCGACCGTCTCGGGCACGGCGTCGTTGGCGCCCAGGTCGTAGAGCCTCTGGGCGTGACGCGCGTCGCGGGCGCGGGCGACGATGGTGAGATCGGGGCGCAGCTCCCGCGCGACGCTGACGATGGCCTCGACGCCGTCGGGACTGTCCATCGTCACCACCAGCGCCGCGGCGTCGGCCAGGCCGCAGCGCAGCAGGAACTCCGAGCGCGAAGCGTCGCCGAAGTAGATCCGCTCCCCCGCCCGCCGACCCTGTTCGACCTGGCGCGCATCGAGGTCGGCGGCCACCCAGGCGATCTCGTGCCGGCGCAACATGTCGCCCACCAGCCGGCCCACCCGACCATAGCCCACCACCAGCACCCGCCGCTCGGGAGGCGCGCCGCCGACGTCGGGGGCTTCCGGCGGCAGTTCGGAGGGCGCCACTCGGCGTCCGCCCAGTCGCAGGCTGAGCTGGGACAGCATGGGGATCGCGAACATGGTCAGGGTCGCGGCCACCAGCACCGTCTCGCCCACGGAACGCTCCACGAGACGCTGCGACATCGCCTGTCCGAGGATCACGAACGCGAATTCCCCCGCGCCGGCGAGCAGCAGCGCGGCTTCGATGGCGCTGCGGGTCTTGAGCCCGAAGACGCGGGCCAGGGCGAAGACCACGCCGGTATTGAGCGCCAGGAGGCCCAGGGCGACGCCGCCGATCACCAGCGGCCGGTCGAGCAGCAGCGGCACGTTCAGCCCGATGCCCACCGAAATGAAGAACAGGCCCAGCAGCAGGCCCTTGAACGGCTCCACCCGGACCTCGACCTCGTGGCGGAACTCGGTCTCGGCCAGCAGCAGGCCGGCGACGAAGGCGCCGAGGGCCATGGAAAGGCCGGCGAGCGCGCTGACGAGTCCGGCCCCGACCACCACCAGCAGCGAGGCGGCGAGGAACAGCTCCTCGCTGCGCGCCCGGGCGACCGAGCGCAACATCGGCCGCAGCAGCAGACGGCCGAACACGAACAGCGCGGCGAGCCCGGCGATCGCCGGCAGCAGGGAGAAGGCGAGGCTCAGCCACGGCGCGTCGTCATTTCGACGACTCAGCAGGGTCAAGGTCACCAGGATCGGGGCGACGGCCAGGTCCTGGAACAGCAGCACCGAGAAGGTGGCGCGGCCCGCCTGTGCGTGCTGACGCTTCTGCTCGGCCAGGATCGGCATGACGATGGCGGTGGACGACAATGCCAGCGCCGCGCCCAGCGACAGGGCGGCGACGGGCGACTGCCCGGCGGCGAGGGCCGCGAAGGCGATGACCGAGAGGCACAGGGCGACCTGCAGGGCGCCGAGGCCGAAGACGTAGCGACGCATCGCCCGCAGGCGTTCCCACGACAGCTCCAGCCCGATCGTGAACAGCAGGAAGACGACGCCGAGCTCGGCGAGCTGGGCCAGCTCGTCCGGATTGTCGATGGTGAAGGCGCCCAGCCACTTCACCTCGTCCGCGAGGCTGCCGAGGCCATAGGGGCCCAGGACCACGCCGGCGCCCAGGAATCCCAGGATCGGGCTGATCTTCCAGCGACGGAACAGCGGGACCACGACCCCGGCGGTCGCGAGGAAGAGGACGACATCCTTGTACGCGCCGGTTTCGACGTGGCCTTCCATCAGGTCTCCGATTGAGCTTGCGCCACTATGGCGCCCGCCGCTGGCTTGCGGAATCCCAGGAACGGTTTAGGAGGCGCCTCGTGCCGCGAGCCCCGATCATAAGCCGCCCGTCGCGCGCCGAACGGCGCGGGATGGTGGCCCTGTGGGCAGTCTTCGCGCTCATGGTGCAGATCCTGGCCCCGGCCTTCGCCGCGGCCGCGCCGCGCCTGCCCGACGGCTCGCTGCTGATCTGCGCCGACGGCGGCGTCGCCCCTATCGGCGCGCCGATGACGCCGGCCGCGGACGACCACCGCTGCGACCACTGCGTCTGCCCCGCGCCGGTCATCGCCCCGTCGCCGGCGCCCAGCGTCGAGCGGATCGCCTACGCCGTCCACGCGGCCGCGCCCGCGCCGTCGCCCCGCTTCCTCATCCCGCCCGCCCGCGCCCCGCCGCGGCCGCCCGGCCAGGGACCACCCCACTCCGACGCCTGACGACCTCATCGGCGCGCCGCCGTGCGCGCCCGTCTTCATGTGTCCGGAGTCCAGACTCTCATGCGAACGAACCTTCGCGCGCTGCTGCTCGCAGCCAGCGCCCTGCCTGCGGCCGCCATCTCGGCGCCCGCCCAGGCGGCCGACGAGGCCGCCAACACCGTCGAGTCCGTCATCGTCACCGGCGTCCGAAACCCAGAGGACCCGCCCGTTGTCCAGGACGCGCGGACACGCCTGTCCGAGACCCCCGGCGCCGTCTCCGTCATCTCGCAGGAAGCCTACGAGCGCCGTTTCGCCGTGGCCCTCGACGACGTGCTGCGCGACGCCCCCGGCGTCTACGCCCAGAAGAAATGGGGCGGCGATATAAGGATCTCGATCCGCGGCTCGGGCATCGGCAACGCCAACCACAACCGCGGCCTGCTGATCGCCCAGGACGGTGTGCCCCTGAACGAGGCGGACGGCTACGGCGACAGCCAGATCGCCGATCCGCTCAACACCCGCTTCACCGAAGTCTATCGCGGGGGGAACGCCCTGCGCTTCGGCGGCGCGCTGCTGGGCGGGGCCATCAACATGGTCACGCCGAACGGCAGGACGGCCGGCTTCGAGCACCGGCTCCGGGTCGACGGCGGCAGCTTCGGGATGCTGCGCGAGCACCTCGCCATCGCGCGCCAGTCCGGCGACTGGGACCTCTATGTGGCCGGCACGAACCAGACCGGCCAGGGCTGGCGTCCGCAGAGCCAGCAGAACATCCAGTTCGGCGCTCTCAACCTGGGCCGCAGCTTCGGCGAGGACCGCGAGGTTCGGCTGATCGTCAACGCCTCGAACATCGCCCAGGAGATCCCCGGCGCCCTGACCCGCGCCCAGTTCGACGCCAACCCGCGCCAGGCGGCGGCCGGCAACTACGCCAACGACCAGAGCCGCAACCAGCGCGGCCTACGCACCTCGCTGCGCACCACCTGGCGGCTGAACGACTCCACCGTGTTCGAGGGCGCCGTCTACGGCGTCTGGAAGGACCTCGACCACCCGATCTTCCAGGTGATCGACCAGGAGAGCCGCAACTACGGCGCCTTCGGGCGGCTGGACTGGCAGGGTGACCTGGGCGGCCGGCGGGCCGACGCCTATGCGGGGCTGTGGCTGCGCGCCGGCGACCTCGACTCGAACTTCTATGCGAACGTGAAGGGCGCCCGCGGCGCGCCGACCTCGCGCACCCGGCAGAACGCCGAGGCGGTCGACCTCTTCGCCGAGGGGCGGCTGTTCGTGACCGACCGGCTGGCCCTGGTCGCTGGCGGGACCTGGGGCCGGGCCACCCGCGACTACCAGCAGGTCGCCCTCCCCGGGGTGGCCGGCACGTTCAACCTGATGGCGTCGAAGGACTATGAATGGTTCGCGCCCCGCGTCGGACTGCTGTGGGAGGACGACGGCGGCGTGCAGGTGTTCGCCAATCTCACCAAGTCGGTGGAGCCGCCGAACCACGGGGCGATGTCGTCGGCGGGCCTCGGCTTCGCCCCGGTGAGGGCGCAGCAGGCGTGGACGGCGGAGATCGGCACGCGCGGCCAGCGCGGCCCCTTCCTGTGGGACCTGACCGTCTATCGCGCGTGGCTGGATCGGGAGATGCTGCAATACACCGTGTCGGCCAACGTCCCCGCCTCGACCTTCAATGCGGACGACACAGTCCACCAGGGGATCGAGGCGGCGCTCGACTGGAGGATCGCCGAGGGGCTGCGCCTGCGGCAGACCTGGACGTGGTCGGACTTCCGCTTCAGTGACGACCGGCAGTACGTCGACAACCGCCTGCCGATCGTGCCCAAGCACTTCTACCGGGCCGAGCTGCGCTATGAGCACCCCGCGGGCTGGTGGATCGCGCCTGCGGTGGAGTGGTCCGCCTCGGACGTCTGGGTGGACTACGCCAACACCACACGGGCCCCTGCCTACGCCGTCTGGAACCTGGGCGCCGGCTGGCGGGTGGACGAGCGTCTCTCGGTGTTCGTCGACGCGCGCAACCTTGCGGACAAGGCGTACGTCTCGAATGTCCAGGCGCAGATCCGCGCCACCGCGGCCAGCGCCGCCTACTGGCCCGGAGACGGGCGCAGCGTGTTCGGAGGCGTGGCGTGGACCTTCTGAAGACTGTCGCCCTCATCCTGGCGGCATCCGTCGCCGGGACCGCCCAGGCCCATGTGAGCGTCCAGCCCGCCACTGCCGTCCCGGGCGCCTACCAGGTGTTGCGCTTCGGGGTCGGCCACGGCTGCGATGGCGCGGCGACGATGGCGGTGACCATCCGCCTGCCGCCGGGGCTGCGCGCGGCCCGGCCGCAGCCGAAACCGGGCTGGACGCTGGAGGTGGAGCGCGCCGGCGACGAGGTGCGCGCCATCCGCTGGCGCGGCGGGCCTCTGCCGGCCGACCAGTTCGACGAGTTCGTCATGCTGGTCCATCTGCCCGACGGCGCGGGTCCGCTCGCCTTCCCGGCGTTGCAGTCCTGCGGCGCCAGGGACACCTTGTGGGGCGAGCCCACGCCACCCGCAGGTCCGCGGCCCCGCCAGCCGGCGCCGACCGTCACCCTTATCCCCGCGACCCCGCCAGACGGCGGCCACGATCATCACTAGGATGCCGACCATGAAACTCGCACTCGCCGCCCTCGCGGCCCTCTCCGTCGCCGGCGCCGCCCAGGCCGCACCCCAGGTCCAGGCCGCCTGGAGCCGCCCCGCCGCCCAGGGATCCACCGGGGCCGGCTTCATGACCCTGTCGAACCCCGACGCGAAGGCCGACGCGCTCGTGTCGGCCGAAACGCCCTGGGCGCGGGAGGTCCAGGTCCACCAGAGCTCGATGTCGGGGGGCATGGCCTCGATGAAGCGGCTGGACCGCGTCGCGCTCGCGCCGGGGGCCAAGGTCGCGTTCGCGCCGGGCGGATACCACCTGATGTTCATGGGCCTGACCCGGGCCCTGAAGCCCGGCGACGCCCTGCCCGCGACCCTGACCTTCGCCAGCGGCGCCAAGGTGAAGGCCACCTTCGTCGTGGGGATGGGTCCGCCCGCGGCGCAGGAGCATCACCACCACTGACCATCCTGACCAAAATGTAACGAGCGTAACGCGGCGGGCCGGGGTCAAGGTCCGCCGCAATCCTTCCACCGAGAGTCCGAATTCCATGAAGACCGCCTGGCTCGCCGCGTCCGCCGCGGCCGCCCTGCTGCTGGCCGCCCCGGCCGCTTTCGCCTTCGACGCCGCCACGCCCGCCGCGGCCGCCCGCGACCTGACCAAGGCGCCCCGGATGGGGACCTGGGGCTTCGACCTGTCGGGGCGCGACCCCGCCGTCAGCCCCGGCCAGAGCTTCTTCCGCTACGCCAACGGTGGCTATCTCGACAAGCTGACCATCCCGGCCGACCGGGCGTCGTACGGCGCCTTCAACGCTCTCGACGAGCTTTCCCGCGACCGCATGAAGGCGGTGATCGACAAGGCCGCGGCGAGCACGGCCAAGGACGGTCCCGAGGCCAAGGTGGGCGCGCTCTACCGCAGCTACATGGACGAGGCGACGATCGAGGCGCTGGGCGCCAAGCCGCTGGCCGACGACCTGGCCCACGTCCGGGCCGCTCGCTCGCGCGCCGACGTCGCCCGCCTGATGGGCGCGACGGCCAAGGGTTTCGGCCAGAGCTTCTTCAATCCGCAGGTCTACGACGACGCCAAGGATCCGCTGAAGTACGCGGTCTATGTCAGCCAGGGCGGCCTGACCCTGCCGGACCGCGACTACTATCTCGACGAGAAGTTCGCGCCCCAGCGTAAGGCCTACGAGGCCTATGTGGCGAAGATGCTGGCCCTGGGCGGCTGGCCCGACGCCGAAGCGCACGCCAAGGCGATCCTGGCCATGGAGACCGAGGTCGCCAAGGTCTCGTGGACCCGGGCCGAGCGCCGCGACGACGACAAGACCTACAATCCGATCGAGACGGCGAAGCTGGCGAGCTTCGCGCCGGGCTTCGACTGGAACGCCTTCCTGGCCGGCGCCGACCTGTCGTCGGCCAAGCGGATCATCGCGGCCGAGAACACCGCCTTCCCGAAGATCGCCGCGATCTACGGCCGGACCGATCTCGAGACCCTGAAGGCCTGGCTGGCCTTCACCGTCATCGACCAGGCCGCGCCGTACCTGTCGAAGGACTTCGACCAGGCCCGCTTCGAGTTCCGCCAGAAGACGCTGTCGGGCACGCCCGCCCAGCAGCCCCGCTGGAAGCGCGCGGTCGGGGTCGTCGACAACAACCTCGGCGAGGCGCTGGGCAAGCTGTACGTCGAGGCCTACTTCCCGCCCGAGCAGAAAGCCCGGATGGAGGCCCTGGTCGGCAACCTGAAGACCGCCATGGGGGTCCGCATCCAGAAACTCGACTGGATGGGCCCCGAGACCAAGCGCAAGGCGCTGGAGAAGCTCGGCAAGTTCACCGTCAAGATCGGCTATCCCGACAAGTGGCGGGACTACTCAGCCCTGACGATCCGCGAAGGCGACCTCTACGGCAACGTCGAGCGGGCCGCGGCCTTCGACTGGGCCTACGACGTGGCGCGGATGAACGGGCCGGTCGACCGCTCCGAGTGGGAGATGACCCCGGCGACGATCAACGCCTACTACTCCTCCACCAAGAACGAGATCGTCTTCCCGGCCGCGATCCTGCAGCCGCCGTTCTTCGACCCCGAGGGTGACGCCGCCATCAACTATGGCGCCATCGGCGGGGTGATCGGTCACGAGATCACCCACGGCTTCGACGACCAGGGCCGCAAGTCGGACGGCGACGGACGCCTGGCGGAGTGGTGGACCAAGGCCGACGCGGAGAAGTTCACGGCCCAGGCCGCGAAGCTGGGCGCCCAGTACTCGGCCACCGAGATCCTGCCGGGCGCGAAGATCAACGGCGACCTGACCATGGGCGAGAACATCGCCGACCTGGGCGGCCTGCTGCTGGCGCTGGAGGCCTACAGGATCTCGCTGAACGGCCAGCCGGCCCCGGTGATCGATGGACTGACCGGCGAGCAGCGGGTGTTCCTGGGCTGGGCCCAGGTCTGGCGGGCCAAGTACCGCGACGACCTGATGAAGCAGATCCTGGTCTCCGACCCCCATTCGCCGCCGCAGGCGCGGGTGGATATCCCGATGCGCAACATCGACGCCTTCTACGACGCCTTCGGGATCAAGCCGGGCGATCCGATGTACGTGCCGCCCGAGCAGCGCGTCCGCATCTGGTAGCGGGTCAGAGGGGCGGCGGCTCGAAGCCCCGCACGGCCTCGTCGATGGCCTGGGCGATCGACAGGGTGCGGGCGTCGCCGCCCAACGGTCCGATGAGCTGGGCGCCGACCGGCAGGCCCGCGGCCGTTCGCCCGGCCGGCATGGCGGTGGCGGGCAGCCGCAGGGCGGTCGCCGTGCTGATCCAGGTCAGCATGGAGGTGTAGGGGATTGTCCGCCCGTCGGACGTCTTGAGCGTCCGTCGCTGGAACGGCCGCCGGTCATGCGGGAAGGCCGGGACCGGGGCGATGGGCGCCAGGATCGCCGCGTACTTGTCGAAGGCCCCGCCGATCTCGTGGCGCAGGCGCTGGCGCACCGCGTCGGCGGCCATCCACTCGCGGTGGCGGGCGGTGTAGGCCATCGTCATGGCGGCGCCCGACAGCGGCCCGGCGCCCCGGGCGAGCGCGCGCCGCGCGAAGGGCCGCATCAGCTCCATGCCTCGCAGGACGCGCGGCGGCAGGTCCTCCCCCAGCACCGCGCCGAGCAGGGTCTGGTAGGCGTGCAGCAGGGCGCGCGTGTCGACCGGGCTCACGACGGGCTCGACCTCGGCCCCGGCAGACCGAAGGTCGGCGGCGAAGGCCTCCAGCACCGCCCGCGCTTCCGGGTCCAGCGGGCAGAGCGGGTCGTCCAGCCAGAGGCCGATCTTCGTCTCCTTGAGGTCCGCGGGCGGCGCCTTGGGCGCCAGGGGCCCGGCCTCGATCACCGACAGGAGCAGGCGCAGGTCGCGGGCCGAGCGGGCCATGGGACCGACGACGTTGAGGTCGCGCTCCACATGGCTGTCGGGGCTGGGGGGCACATGGCCGCGCTGGGACACCATTCCCCAGGTGGGCTTGTGGCTGAACACGCCGCAGAAGCCGGCCGGCACGCGCAACGAGCCCCCGATGTCCGAGCCGATCTCCAGCGACGTGACCCGCGCCGCCAGGGCCGCCGCCGCCCCGCCCGACGAGCCGCCGCAGGTGCGGGCGAGATCCCAGGGGTTGTTCGTGGTTCCGTAGAGGGCGTTGGACGTCTGCCAGTCGCCAGCCATCACCGGCGTGTTGGTCTTGCCCCAGATGACGGCGCCGGCGCGGCGCGCGTGGCTGACCGCGGCCGCATCGCCGGTCATCCGCCGACGCAGCTCGGCCAGGCCGGACGAGGCCGCCATGCCGGCGACGTCGAACGTGTCCTTGACGGTCATCGGCAGGCCCGACAGCGGCCCCAGGGTCTCGCCCCGCGCGCGGGCGTCGTCGAGGGCGCGGGCCCGCTCCAGCGCCCGCTCGGGGTCGGCCGCCACCACGGCGTTGATCGCCGCGTGCGTCTCGGCGTGGCGGGCCAGGGACATCTTGAGCAGCTCGACCGCCGAGACCCGCTTCGCCGCGAGGGCGGCCAGCTGGCCGGTGGCGTCCTGGTCGAGCAGGTCGCTCACCTAGGCCTCCCGGAAGCCGAGCACGTCCTGCATGTCGTACTCGCCGGGCGGGCGGCCGGCGACCCAGCGCGCCGCGGCCAGCGCGCCGCGCGCGAACAGGGTGCGGTCGCGTCCCGAGTGCGACAGGGTCAGGATCTCGTCGTCGGCGGCGAACATCACGCTGTGCTCGCCCACGATCCCGCCGCCGCGCAGGACGGAGAATCCGATCTCCCCGACGGGTCGCTCGCCGGTGATCCCGTCGCGGGTGCGGCGCGAGACCTGGGCCAGATCGACGCCGCGGCCCTCGGCGGCCGCCTGGCCCAGCATCAGGGCCGTGCCGGAAGGGGCGTCCACCTTGTGCCGGTGGTGGGCCTCGGTGATCTCGATGTCGTAGGCCTCGGCGGGCAGGGCGCGGGCCGCCTGGCGGACGAGGCCCATCAGCATGTTGACCCCCAGCGAGAAGTTGCCGGCGCGGACGATGGCCGTCCGCTTCGCCGCCTCGGCGACGGCGGCGATGTGTTCGGCCTCGAAGCCGGTGGAGCCGATGACCACCGCCACGCCCCGCGCGGCGGCGGCGTCGGCCAGCGCGGCCGAGACGGCGGGCCGGGTGAAGTCGATCACCACCTGCGCGGCGGCCAGCGCCGCGTCCTGCGACACCAGGCCCTCGCCCTCGGCGTCGGGCCGGTCGAAGCGGGCGACGAGCTGCAGCGCCGGATCCCGGGCCACGGCGGCCGCGACGGCATGTCCCATGCGGCCGAGCGCGCCGGCGATGGCGATCTTGATCGGGGCGGACAGGGCGGTCTCTCCGGCGTGACGACGTGCGCCTTTAAGTCCCGCGTGAGACCTGCCGGGTCAATGGCGGGCGCGTCTGGCTGATCCCGGCGAAGCGCGGCAAGCTCGCGCCATCCGGGCGCCTTCGGGACACGTATGTCCCATTGCGCGAAAACGCCGCGCGGCTCCCGCGTTGAGCGGGTTTACCCATTCCCTTAAACAAATGAAGGGGATGGGCGACATTAGAGTGTGACGATGCCCTTGGACCCCGCTGCAGAGATCACCGACCCGGCGCTGGAGGCCTTCGCGCCGGGCGCGCGGCCGTTTGGCGGCGAGGCCCCGCTGGGTTGCGCCTGCCCGGTCTGCCGTGGCGCGGTGACGGTGGTCGAGGACGGCGGCGTCGCGCTGCAGGGCTACCTCAGCGCCGACGAGCGCGCCGGGGCCGTGGTCAACGGCAAGCAGAGCTTCTCCATCGACCGCGCCGGCCTGCAGATGACCGGCTTCGATCCGCAGACGATGCAGCCCTATCCCGGCTGGGGCGGCGTGGCGGGCCAGGCCTTCATCGTCACCTACGCCTTCCGGTCATCGGCGCCGTTCACGATGCCGAGCGACACCGCCGGGTTCCAGCGGTTCAACGCCCAGCAGATCTACCAGGCCGAGCAGGCCCTGACCGCCTGGTCCGACGTGGCGAACATCCGGTTCGAGCGCGTGGGCGAAGGGACGGAAGGCGAGGCGGCCTATTCGAACAACGCAGCCATACTGTTCGGCAACTACTCGACCGGCGAGAGCGGGTCCTCGGCCTTCGCCAGCTATCCCGGCAGCACCGCGGCCGGCAGCTCGGCGGGCGACGTCTGGGTCAACGTCACCGTCGGCAGCAACTCGCTCCCCACCCTCGGCAACTACGGCGCCCAGGTGCTGGTGCACGAGATCGGCCACGCCATCGGCCTCGCTCACCCCGGCGATTACAACTCCACCGCCGACACCGGGTCGATCACCTACGGCAACAACGCCGAGTATTACGAGGACACTCGCCAGTACACGGTGATGAGCTACTTCTCCGAGAGCAACACGGGGGCGAACTACGGCGGCCGCTACGCCTCGGCGCCCCAGCTCGACGACATCCGCGCCGCGCAGATCGAGTACGGCGCGAACATGACCACGCGGACGGGCGACACCGTCTACGGCTTCAACTCCAACGCCGAGCGGGACTGGTTCGTCGCCAGCAACAGCTCGACCCGCCTGATCTTCGCGGTCTGGGACGCGGGCGGGAACGACACCTTCGACTTCTCAGGCTACTCGCAGAACCAGACCATCGACCTGCGGGAAGGCTTCTTCTCCAACGTCGGCTCGCTGATCGGCAACGTGGCGATCGCCCAGGGCGCGCGGATCGAGAACGCCATCGGCGGCTTCGGCGCCGACACCATCAACGGCAACGCCCTGGCCAACCAGATCATCGGCAACGCGGGCGCCGACCGCGTCTTCGCCGGCGCCGGCAATGACACCATCGACGGCGGGGCGGGCGCCGGCTACCTTCGCGGGGAGGACGGCAACGACTCCATCGTCGGCGGCGCGGCCTTCGACGACATCCAGGGCAACACCGGCCACGACACCGAGTCCGGCGGGGACGGCGACGATTGGGTCGTCGGCGGCAAGGACAACGACCTGCTGTTCGGCGACGCCGGCGGCGACGTGGTGTTCGGCAACCTGGGCGACGACACCGTCCAGGGTGGGACAGGAAACGACACCGTCCGCGGCGGCCAGGGTAACGACACCCTCTCGGGCGGCGACGGCGCCGACTACGTCTCGGGCGACCGGGGCTCGGACTCGATGGTGGGCGGGGCCGGCGCGGACCTGTTCCACACCTCGTCCGACGCCGGGATCGACAGCGTGTTCGACTTCAACGCCGCCGAGGGCGACCGCGTCCTGCTGGACCCGGGCACGACCTACAGCGTGGCCCAGGTGGGCGCCGACGTGGTCATCACCCTGGGCTCAGCCAGCGACCAGATGATCCTCGCCAACGTGCAGCTCTCGTCGCTGCCCGCCGGATGGATCTTCGGCGCCTGACGCGCGGAGTCCCGTGGACAGGGGCCCGTCCTTCTGCTAATTGCGCGCCCCTCAACCCGAAGGCTAACCCCTCCGGGCGACCGATATTTTGTTCGCTCGCCGCCTTTCTTGCCGGCGGAGGCGGGCGGCAAGCGTTCAACAGGAGAGAGTCCCCTGGTTCAGATTTTCGTCCGCGACAACAACGTCGATCAGGCCCTCAAGGCGCTGAAGAAGAAGATGCAGCGCGAGGGCTCGTTCCGCGAAATGAAGCGGCACGTGCACTACGAGAAGCCGTCCGAGAAGCGCGCCCGCCAGAAGGCGGAAGCCGTGCGTCGCGCCCGCAAGCTGGCCCGCAAGCGCGCCCAGCGCGAAGGCCTGATCGCGGCGCCGAAGAAGCCGTCGCGTTAAAGGTCGGTTGGCCTAAAAGCTGGCACGAAAGATGCTTATTTGAAGGGCTGCGCCACCGGCGCGGCCCTTTTTGCGTATATGGCTTCGGGTTTCGTCGAATTCTGGTTGGGACCGGCGGGACCTGGAACTATGGGCTGGATTTGAGCTGGGTCATGCCCATGCTCAAGGCGCGATCTACGGTCGCGGCCAGCCCGCGTTAAGTGGTCTATCAACGGTCGGCGTCCTATCTATGGTCCTTACGCCGCCTTCGTCTGGAACGGTCCGCTCATGAACCTCCGCAATCTCGTCATCTGGGGCGTCATCGTCGTCGTCCTGATCGGGCTCTACTCCATGATGACGGGAGGTGGCCGCGCGGGCGCCAGCGCCCAGGACATCACCTATTCGCAGCTGCTCACCAAGGTGAACGCCGGCGAGGTCAAGAAGGCGACGATCCGCGGTGCGCAGGTCGAGGTCACAGACCAGACCAACCGCACCTGGATGGCCACGACCCCCAACAACCAGGACGATCTCGTGAAGCGGCTGGAAAGCCGCGGCGCGGACATCTCGGTGAAGCCGGCCAACGGCCCGGGCCTCCTGGGCTTCTTCCTCAACGCCCTGCCGATCCTGCTGCTGATCGGCGTCTGGATCTTCTTCATGCGCCAGATGCAGGGCGGCGCGCGCGGCGCCATGGGCTTCGGCAAGTCCAAGGCGCGCCTGCTGACCGAGAACAAGAACCGGGTCACCTTCGAGGACGTCGCCGGCGTGGACGAGGCCAAGGAAGAGCTGACCGAGATCGTCGACTTCCTGAAGGATCCGCAGAAGTTCCAGCGCCTGGGCGGCAAGATCCCCAAGGGCGCCCTGCTGGTCGGCCCTCCCGGCACCGGCAAGACCCTCCTGGCCCGCGCCGTCGCGGGTGAGGCGGGCGTGCCGTTCTTCACCATCTCGGGCTCGGACTTCGTGGAAATGTTCGTCGGCGTGGGCGCCAGCCGCGTGCGCGACATGTTCGAACAGGCGAAGAAGAACGCCCCCTGCATCATCTTCATCGACGAAATCGACGCCGTCGGCCGTCACCGCGGCGCCGGCCTCGGCGGCGGCAACGACGAGCGCGAGCAGACCCTCAACCAGCTGCTGGTCGAGATGGACGGCTTCGAGGCCAACGAAGGCATCATCCTGATCGCCGCCACCAACCGTCCGGATGTGCTGGACCCGGCCCTGCTGCGTCCCGGCCGCTTCGACCGCCAGGTGGTGGTGCCGAACCCGGACGTGTCGGGCCGCGAGCGCATCCTGCGCGTCCACATGAAGAACGTGCCGCTGGCCGCCGACGTCGACGTGAAGACCGTCGCCCGTGGCACCCCCGGCTTCTCGGGCGCCGACCTTGCCAACCTGGTCAACGAGGCCGCGCTGATGGCCGCTCGCAAGAACCGCCGCATGGTCACCATGCGCGACTTCGAGGACGCCAAGGACAAGGTCATGATGGGCGCCGAGCGCCGCTCCATGGTCATGAGCGAGGACGAGAAGAAGAACACCGCCTACCACGAAGGCGGCCACGCCCTGGTGGCGCTGACGGTCCCGTCGGCCGATCCGGTGCACAAGGCCACGATCATCCCGCGGGGCCGCGCGCTCGGCATGGTGATGCAGCTGCCGGAAGGCGACCGCTACTCCATGAACTACGAGCAGATGACCTCGCGCCTGGCGATCATGATGGCCGGCCGCGTCGCCGAGGAACTGATCTTCGGCAAGGACAAGATCACCTCGGGCGCGTCCAGCGATATCCAGGCCGCCACGGGTCTGGCCCGCAACATGGTCACCCGCTGGGGCTACTCGGACAAGCTGGGCATGGTCGCCTATGGCGACAATCAGGAAGAGGTCTTCCTCGGCCACTCGGTCTCGCGCACCCAGAACGTCTCGGAAGAGACGGCGCGCCTCATCGACGAGGAAGTGAAGCGCCTGGTCCAGTCCGGTTACGAGGAGGCCAAGCGCATCCTCACCGAGCGGCTGGACGACCTGCACGCCCTCGCCAAGGCGCTGCTCGAGTACGAGACGCTGTCGGGCGACGAGATCGTCAATGTGATGAAGGGCGTGAAGCCGCATCGCGAGGAGAGCGACACCAAGAAGCCCAGCGGGCCGTCGGTGGCCGTGCCGATCTCGCCGCGCCCGAGCGCCGAGCCGGCGTAAGCCGCGCCGGACCTGCAAGTCCCGAGGGGCGGTCGCAGCGATGCGGCCGCCCTTTTCGTTGACGCCCTTTTCGTTGGCCCGAGGGCAGGCGCGGCGTAGTTTCCCGGCATGAAGATCATCGCCACCACCGCCGCTCTGGCCCTGCTTGGCTTTGCTGGGACCGCCGCCGCCGAGGAGCCGGTGGGCGACTGGATCGGCAAGGTCACGACGCCGGGCGGGGTTGAGCTGACGATCGCCGCCCACATCCGCAAGGGGCCCGACGGCGGGCTGGAGGGCTATGCCGAGAGCCCCGACCAGTCGACCGTGACGCTGGCGATGGCCGGCGTCGCCGCCGAGGCCGATGGCCTTCGCTTCGAGATGCCGCTGGTGCGCGCCAAGTTCGCCGGCCGCTGGGACCCGGCCGCCGGCGCCTGGGTCGGCGCCCTGACGCAGAACGGGGCCGACATGCCCCTGAAGCTGGCGCGCGGCCTGCCGCCGCCGCGCCCTGTGGTGGCGGGGTTGGACGGCGCCTGGGCCGGGACGATCGCCACGCCGCAGGGGGACCTGCGGATCCTGCTGGACGTGAAGACGGACGCGGCGGGGACGCTGGCGCTGTTTCGCAGCCCGGACCAGAGCCCGCTGCCGCTGGTCGCGCAGCTGTCGCGCAAGGCCGAGGCGGTCGGCTTCGAGCTGCGTGGCATCGGCGAGTTCGGCGGGGTGCTGTCGGCCGATGGCCAGACGCTGGACGGGCAATGGCGTCAGGGCGGCGGCGTGATCCCGCTGACGCTGAAGAAGACGCCGTAGCGCGCCAGGGCATGAGCCGTCCGTCCGAAACGACACCGCCCCGGGTGATGGGCATCGTCAACGCCACGCCCGACAGCTTCTCGGACGGCGGTCGCTTCCTCGCGCCCGAGGCGGCCCTGGCCCAGGCCCGGCGGCTGATCGCCGAGGGCGCGGACATCCTCGACCTCGGCGCCGAATCCACGCGCCCCGGCTCCGACCCCGTACCAGCCGATGTGGAGATCGCCCGGCTCGTCCCGCTGATCGAGGCGATCCGCGCCGAGAGCGACATCGTGATCTCCGTCGACACGATGAAGCCCCGGGTGGCCCGGGCGGCGATGGCCGCGGGCGCCACCATCTGGAACGACGTCACGGCCCTGCGCCACGAGGCCGCCAGCCTGGAAACCGCCGCCGAGCTCGGCTGCGAGGTGGTGCTGATGCACATGCAGGGCGAGCCTCGCACAATGCAGCACGAGCCGTACTACGACGATGTGGTCGCGGAGGTCCGGGACTTCCTCGCGGCCCGGGCTGAGGCGGCGATGGCGGCCGGCGTCGCCCGCGAGCGCATCTGGCTGGACCCCGGCGTCGGCTTCGGCAAGCACATGCTACGGCACAACCTGCCGCTGATGGCGGGACTCGGTCAGATCGTCGCGCTGGGCTTCCCGGTGCTGCTGGGCGCGAGCCGCAAGAGCTTCATCGGGGCGTTGAGCGGCGGGGCCCCGCCCGACCGACGGGTGGGCGGATCCATCGCCGCCGCCATCGCGGGCGCGGAGGCCGGCGTCGCGGCGGTGCGGGTCCACGATGTGGCCGAGACCGTGCAGGCGCTGGCCGTCTGGGCGGCCATCCGGCAGGCGGGGGCGACGAGCCCGGCCTGAACCTCAGGCGATGATGTCGGGGTTCAGGAATTCCTCGATGCGCGCCATCTCGTCCTTGAGGGCCAACTTCTTGCGCTTCAGCCGCCCGATGACGATGAGATCCGGGACCGAGACCGAGGTCAGCGCATGGATCGCGGCGTCCAGGTCGGCATGGTCCTGGCGCAGGTCCCGCAGGCGCGCCTCGAGGGCCTCTTCGGTGAAGGTCGAATAGTCGATCATCGGCAGCCCATCCTAACCGAGGGCCGCGGCGAGCCCGGCGAGGGCGTCGGCCGGGGCAGGCGTCCCCCAGGCCGCCGACGCGGCCTGCAGCGCGTCGAGCGCGTGGGTCCCGGCCTGGCCTTCGACCAGCGTCTCCAGCGTCTCCAGCAGCAGGCGTTCGGCAGCCAGTTCCACGGCCTTCACCTCCTCGCGGAACGACAGGCGCGCGCCATCGTCCACCGGCGGCAGGGGCGCCTTCAGCGTCCGGCGGACCTGGCGCAACGGGACCAGCGCCGCCGCATCCCAGGCCCGCGCGGCCGCGGCCGCCTGTGTCAGCACCGCCGCGTCCTTCGTCTCGGCGTGGACGGCCCACAGCAGGAGCGAGACGTTCTGGCCATATTCATCCTGCAGCCTCAGGCAGGCCTCGGGCACGCCTGGCCGCGCGTAAGCTTCCAGCACCCATTCCCAGATCGCCACGGTCAGCCTTCGCCCTTCGGTGCGGATTGGAGAGGCGGGATGTCCTCGCCCCAGCGTTTGACCGGCGCCCATGACAGACCGAAGAGATCCAGCGCCCGGCCGACGGACTGGTCGACCATCTCCTCCAGGTTCTGCGGACGGGCATAGAACGCCGGCATTGGCGGAGCGATCACCGCCCCCATCTCGGCCAGGCGCACCATGGTCCGCAGGTGACCGAGGTGCAGCGGGCTCTCGCGCACCATGAGCACCAGCGGGCGGCGCTCCTTCAGGGTCACGTCGGCGGCGCGGGTGAGCAGGGAGGCGGTCACGCCGGTGGCGATCTCGCTCATCGTGCGGACCGAACAGGGCGCGACGATCATCCCGAGGGTATGGAAGGAGCCGGACGAGATCGCGGCGCCGATGTCGCCGACCTTGTGAACCACGTCGGCGCGGGCCTGGACGTCGGCGACCGACAGGGCGGTCTCCTGGCTGAGCGTCAGCGCCGCGGCGCGGCTCATCACCAGGTGGCTTTCGACGCCCAGGTCGCGACAGGCGTCCAGCGCCCGCACGCCGTAGACGATCCCGGACGCCCCCGAGACGCCGACGATCAGCCGCGGCTTCTCACCTGCCATCAAACGCCCCCAACAAGCCCCGAACCGGCGTGGTTCTGCGGCCAGGATGCAAACATATGTGATCTGACAGCCGCGGGAAGCGGGTGTTCACTATTCCGTCCCCAAACGAGAGGAGGCTCTTCGCCATGGCGCTAGATGCCCGGATCCGCGAGCTCGGATCCCGCCACCAGTCCCTGGAACAGGCCATCCAGGACGAAATGCGCAGGCCCTACGCCGACGACCTCAAGCTTCGGGAACTCAAGCGGCAGAAGCTCAGGCTGAAGGAAGAGATCGAAGCCCTTCGCGAAAAGATGCACTGAGGCAGGCGCCCTCCCCTCGGCGGGGAGGGCGTTTCGCGTTCAGTCCTCGTCGCCCTCTTCGCCGAACTCCTCGGCGTAGGCCGACTCCTCGCGCGCCGGCTCCTCGGGCTCGGCATCCTCGTATTGGCCGACTTCGGTCGCCGGGCGCAGGGTGGCGCCCTCGGGGTCGACCACGCCGCGGCGCACGTCGTCCTTGGCCTTCTTGTCGGCGGCCTTCTTCACCACGGCGTCCAGCTCGAGCTGGGTGGCGAGGCCCAGGGTGACCGGGTCGACCGGCTTGATGTTGGCCGAGTTCCAGTGCTGGCGGTTGCGCACCTGGTCGATGGTCGCCTTGGTCGTGCCCAGCAGGCGCGCGACCTGGCTGTCCGGCACTTCCGGGTGGTTGCGCAGGAACCAGGCGATGGCGTCCGGGCGGTCCTGGCGGCGCGAGACCGGGGTGTAGCGCGGGCCCTTCTTCACCGGCTTCAGCAGCTCGGCGTGGCGGCTCTTCTGCGCCTTCATCCGGTAGGTGTCTTTCTTCTCGGCCATGTCCAGCTCTTCGCGGCTGAGCTGGCCGTTGGCGATCGGGTCGGCGCCGCGGATGTCGCGGGCCACCTCGCCGTCGGCGATGCCCTTCACCTCCAGCGGGTGCAGGCCGCAGAAGTCCGCGATCTGGTCGAAGGTGAGCGAGGTGTTGTCGACCAGCCAGACAGCGGTCGCCTTGGGCATCAGGATCTGGGTCATGTTCTTGCCTCTGGGGCGTGGTCCGGAAACGAAGGCGCCCGGCCTTTCGGCCGGGCGGTGAGGCTTTCCATATAGGCCCGTTACGCGCGGCTGGAAACGGGATTGTTGCCGCGGGGCCTCCGCCGGTAAACTGCGGCGATGACCACACCCGCGCAGGAATGGGCCGAAGCGGCCGAGCAGCAGCTCCTGGACGAGGCGCTGAAGCTGATCCCGGCCCACGGCTGGACCTGGCGAACGGCCAAGCTGGCGGGGCGGGCGATGGGCCTGTCCGAGGGCGAGACCGAGCTCCTGATCCCGCACGGCCCCGCCGACCTGGCGGCGCTGCTGTCGCGGCGACACGACGCCCGGGCCCTGGCCGCGCTCGCCGAGGTCCACGCCTCGAACCTGAAGATCCGCGAGCGCATCCGCCGGGCGCTGGAGGCGCGCCTCGACGCGGCCGCCGCGGACGAGCCGGCCACCCGCCGCTGGGCCGGTCACCTGGCGCTGCCGCAGAACCTCGCCCTCGGTGCGCGCCTGGCCTGGGAAAGCGCCGACCTCCTCTGGCGCTGGGCGGGCGACACGGCGACCGACGAGAACCACTACTCCAAGCGCCTGATCCTGGGCGGGATCCTGCAGGCGGCCACGGCGGTGCGGATCGCCTCGGGCCGCGAGGCGGCGCTGGCGTTCGTGGACCGTCGGATCGACAACGTCATGGCCTTCGAGAAGTGGAAGGCGACGACGCGCGTGCGCCCGCAGACCTGGCTGGCCGCCGCCGCGCACGGCCTGGGTCAGGCGCGCTACGGCCGCTGACGGCCCGTCGCTAGAGCGACTTCACCTTGTTCACGTGGCCCATCTTGCGGCCGGCCTTGGCCTCGCGCTTGCCGTAGAGGTGAATGCGCGTCTCGGGCTCGTGGGCGAGCTTCGACCAGGTGTCGACCTCGTCGCCCAGCAGGTTCAGCATCTCGACCCGGGCGTGGGCGGTGGTGGGGCCCAGCGGCCAGCCGGCCACGGCGCGGATGTGCTGCTCGAACTGGTCGACCTCGCAGCCGTCCTGGGTCCAGTGGCCGCTGTTGTGCACCCGCGGCGCGATCTCGTTCACCAGCAGGCGGCCGTCCTTCATCTCGAACAGTTCGATGCCGATGACGCCCACGTAGTTCAGGCCGTCGAGCACCCGCAGGGCGATCTTCTCGGCCTGGAGCGCGGTCTCGTCGCTCACCTGGGCCGGAGCGATGCTGCGGCGCAGGACCCCGTGCTCGTGGTGGTTCTCGGCCAGCGGATAGACCGCCGTCGCGCCGTCCCGGCCGCGGGCGGCGATGATCGACAGCTCGCGCACGAACTCGGCCGGGGCTTCCAGGATAACGGGACGTCCGCCAAGCGCCTCGAACGCGGCGGCTGCGTCCGCGGCGTGTTCGACCCAGCGCTGGCCCTTGCCGTCGTAGCCCTCGCGGCGGGTCTTCATCAGCAGCGGCGCGCCCATCTCCTGCGCGGCCGCGGCGGCCTCCTCGGCGGTGTCGGCCGAGGCGAACGCGACGGTCGGGGCGCCGCTGGCGTTCAGGAACTGCTTCTCGGCCACCCGGTCCTGGGCCACCGACAGGGCGTCGGGCCCCGGCGCCACGACCGCGCCCATGGCCTCCAGCTTGAGCACAGACGCCGCCGGCACGTTCTCGAATTCGTAGGTAACCACCTGCGCCACGCCCGCCAGCTCGGCCAGGGCCGCGTCGTCGTCGTAGGGGGCCACGATGGTGCGCGCGGCCACGCGGCCGGCCGGAGAATCGGCGTCGCGCTCCAGCACCGCCACGTCGAACCCCAGGCGGGCCGCGGCCAGGGCCAGCATCCGGCCGAGCTGGCCGCCGCCAAGGATGCCGATGGTGGAGCCGGGCGGAAGCGGGAGCGTGGGCATGGGTCCTCGATCTATTCGACCGCCTCGGAGACGCTGGCGGTCTGCTGTTCGGCGAAGGCCGCGACCCGATCGGCCAGGCCCGCGTCCGACAGCGCCAGGATGCGGGCGGCCATCAGGCCGGCGTTCTTCGCGCCCGCCTCCCCGATGGCGAGCGTCCCGACCGGGATACCGCCGGGCATCTGGACGATGGAGAGCAGACTGTCCATGCCCTTCAGCGCCCGCGACTCCACCGGCACCCCCAGAACGGGCAGGTCGGTGAGCGAGGCGGTCATGCCCGGCAGGTGCGCCGCGCCCCCGGCGCCGGCGATGATCACCTTGAACCCGGCCGCCTTGGCGCCCCGGGCGAAATCGTACATCCGCTGGGGCGTGCGGTGCGCCGAGACCACCTTGGCCTCGTAGGCGACGCCGAGGGCGTCGAGCGCCTCCGCCGCATGGCGCAGGACGGGCCAGTCCGATCGGCTGCCCATGATGATGGCGACAGGCGCGCTCATGCGTGCGGGTTTCCTGGGTGGTCCTCGGAAGGGCGCGGAGTATAGGCGCCGGTTTTGCAGGTACAACTCGACACGGTTAGATTCCCTTAACCGCCTTGGCGTCGAATGCCGTTAACCTTTGCAGGAAGCCCATGAAGGTCACCGGCGCCCGCACCGAACCGCTCTCCGCGACCCGCCGCCGGGCCGTGACCGCGCCCGCCGGCTCCACCGCCGCGACCGAGGTCGCGAGGACGGACAGCGCGGCCTTCCTGGGGATCTCCCGCGCCGAGATGACCCCTGCCGTCCAGCAGGCGATCGAGACGCTGCTGTCCGAGCTGGACGCGCTGCGCAACGAAGTGACCCAGCTCAAGGGCCGCCTCGCGCGGGCCGAGGAGCTGGCGGACCGCGACGCGCTCACGCCGCTGCTGAACCGGCGCGCCTTCGTGCGCGAGCTCGGCCGGATCAGCGCCCTGGGCGACCGCTACGGCACGCCGGCCAGCCTGGTCTATTTCGACCTCGACGGGTTCAAGGCGATCAACGACCGCGCGGGCCACGCCGCCGGCGACGCGGCGCTGAAGGCGGTGGCCGAAAAGCTGTCCGGCAACGTCCGCGAGGCGGATGTGGTGGCGCGCATGGGCGGCGACGAGTTCGCGGTCATCCTTATGCACACCGACGGCGCGACGGCGCGGGCGAAGGCGGCGACCCTGGCGCAGGCCATCGCGGCGCCGCCGCACGGCGTTGAATGCTCCTGGGGCGTGCGCGAGATCAGCCCGGACAGCGACGCCGAGTCCCTGCTGGCGTCGGCCGACCAGGCGATGTTCGCCGCCAAGCGGGACCGCAGGGCGGGCTGAGCCCGCCTAACCCTGAGCGCCCTTCACCCGCGGGTGGTCGCGCCAGGCGGGCAGGGTGGCCATGTAGGCGAGGGTGTCGCGCTCGGCCGCCTCGCGCGAGCCGCCCCGTTCGCGTAGCTGCCAGTCCACCATGCGGGCGAACCGGGTCTCGAAGTCCTGCAGGGCGCCGGTCTCGTCAATGCAGTAGGGGCAGTAGCGGCCGGTCTCGATGGGCATGCCGCAGCTTTCGCACTTGTGGGTCATGGGTCGGGCTTCTCCGTCTTGAGGGCGTGGACCAGTTCGGCGAGCGCCTCGGCGAGCACGGCGCGGCGCTCGGGGGAGAGCCGCGCCGCCGCCCGCGCCAGCCGCGCGGCGTCGAGCACCCGCATCTCCTCGGCAAGGCCGTCCCGGCCGTCCGGCGTCAGCCAGATCAGCGCGCGGCGGGCGTCCGCCGGGTCGGGCTCGCGGCGCACGAGCGCCTTGTCCGCCAGGTGGTCGACCATCTCGCTCAGGGTCGAGGGCGCACGGTCGAGATGGCGGGACAATTCGGTCAGGGTCATCGGGCCGGCTTCGGCCAGGTGCAGCAGGAAGGCCGTGGTCTCGGGCGTCAGCCGTTCGCGCCGGTCGCGCACCCGGCGAACGGCGTGCAGATAGACGTCCTGGAAGGTCAGGGCGAAGCGGTCGGCGAAGGCCTGCGGGTCCATCGGCCAAGGCTCGCCGCTTGGGGATCGTTCGTAAATCCCGATGCATTCGCGCGCGCCGCGGGCTAACCGGGTCGCCATGCAGACCCTCGGCAGAGTTTTGATCATCGCCGGATCCGACAGCGGCGGCGGCGCGGGCATCCAGGCCGACATCAAGACCGTCACGGCCCTTGGCGGCTACGCGGCGACCGCCATCACCGCGATCACGGTCCAGAACACCCTGGGGGTTACGGGCGTGCATCCGGTCCCGATCGAGGTGATCGCCGCCCAGGCGCGGGCCGTGCTCTCGGACATCGGCGCCGACGTCATCAAGACCGGCATGCTGGGCGACGCGGCGACCGTGACCCTGGCGGCCGAACTGATCGGCGAGGTCGGGCTCCCGGCGGTGGTGGACCCCGTGATGGTCGCCAAGGGCGGCGCCTCGCTGCTGGCGGACGCCGCCGTCGTGGCCCTTCGCGAGCGTCTGGTCCCGCAGGCGGCGCTGCTCACGCCCAACGCGCCCGAGGCCGCCGCGCTGACAGGCCTGCCGGCGGTGACCACCGACGACCTGCGCCGAGCCGGTGAGGCCTTGCTGGCCATGGGCGCGCGGGCAGTGCTGATGAAGGGCGGCCATGTGGCCGGCGAGCGGGTCGTCGACGTACTGATGACGCCCGACGGCGAGACCGTGTTCGAGGGCGAGCGGATCGAGAGCCGCCACACTCACGGCACCGGCTGCACGCTGGCGTCGGCCTGCGCCACGGGACTGGCCCAGGGCCTGCCGCTGGCCGCGGCGGTGGCCCGCGCCTGGGACTATGTGCACGAGGCGATGCTGCGCGCGCCGGGCCTCGGCGCCGGGCACGGGCCGCTGGACCACGGCTGGCCCCTCCGGGGGCGGTCGTGAACCGGGCGGACGACCTCGAGGTCATCCTGCGGCGGTCGGACCCGCTGATGCATGTCCTGCGGACGCTGCGCGACCTGGACCTGCCCGACTGGCTGGTCTTCTCGGGCGCGATCTACCAGCGCGTCCTGAATCACCTCGGCGGCCGGGACATCGACTACGGAATCCGCGACTACGACGTCGGCTACTTCGACGCCGCCGACATCTCCTACGGGGCCGAGGACGTGGTGATCAAACGGGTCGCCGCCGCGTTCGAGCCGCCGCTGCGCGAGATGGTCGAGGTGCGCAACCAGGCCCGCGTCCACGTCTGGTTCGAGGGCCATTTCGGCGAGCCGTACGCGCCGCTGACCTCGACGGCCGAGGCGCTGTCGCGGTTCGTGAGCGCCTCATTCTCGGTCGGCGTGAAACTCGATGCCGACGACCGGATGAGCGTCGTCGCGCCGTTCGGCCTGGAGGACCTGTTCGCCCGGCGTCTGCGCAGCAACCCCCTGCGCCGGTCTCCCAATTTCGAGCGCATCGCCGCCGCCGCCAAGGCCCGCTGGCCCGAAGTCGAGGTGATCGTCGACTAGCGGCGGTAGACGTCGGGGTCGCGGATCTCCATCCAGGTCTCGACATTGCTCAGGGCGGTAAAGCCGAACTGGCGGTAGAGGCCGTGGGCGTCGCGGGTGGCCAGATGCAGCCGGCGGAAGCCCTGGAGGTCGGGGTGGGCCTTGAGAAAGGCCATCAGCCGTTTGCCCAGCGCCGCTCCGCGGTAGGCTTCGTCCACGAAGACGTCGCAGATCCAGCCGAAGGTCGCGCGGTCGGTGACCACCCTGGCCATGGCCGCCATGGCCCCGTCCGGCGCATAGGCGCCGACGACGAGGCTGTTGGCGCAGGCCCTCGCGAACGTCTTGTACGGAATGCCGGCGGCCCAGTAGCTCTCCTGCGAGATCCACCCGTGCGCCCGCGCCAGGTCGAAGCGCGCCGCGTCGTCGCTGAGCGTGAACCCGTCGTCGGTGGTCTCGAAAGTCATGGCCGCATGAGGTCCTGTGCAGGGGAAGTGGCCCTTGCCGTCCGGGCCACCCAGCCGCAAGGACCACTTTCGCCATCAGGGACCCGACCAATGCGCCAGTGGACTGTCGACGCCTTCGCCCCCCAGCCCTTCCGGGGCAATCCCGCCTGCGTCGTCGAGCCGTTCGACGCCTGGCCCGCCGATGCGTGGATGCAGGCGCTGGCGGCCGAGAACAACCAGGCCGAGACCGCGTTCCTGCGCCGCACGGACGATCCGGCCGTCTTCGATCTGCGCTGGTTCACGCCGCTGCTGGAGGTGCCGCTGTGCGGCCACGCGACCCTGGCCTCGGCCCATGTGCTGTTCGCCGAACTGGGCCTCGACGCCGACGCCGTGCGCTTCCAGACCCGGTCCGGCGAGCTGATCGTGCGGCGCGCGGGTGAAGGCTATGAAATGGACTTTCCCTCGCAGCCGCCAGGACGCACCGAAGTTCCCGAGGGGCTGGCCGAGGCGCTGGGCGCGATGCCGACCGAGGTTTGGGCGTCGACCTACCTGGTAGCGCTGTTCGACGACGAGGCCACGGTCCGGGGTCTCAAGCCCGACGTGGCGGCGCTGAACCTGATTTCGGGCCAGGCGACAGGCGGCCGGGGCAATGTGGGCGTCGCGGCCCTGGCGCGCGCCGGCGCGGACCATGACGTGGTGGACCGGTTCTTCGCGCCCGGCTCCGGGATTCCGGAGGACCCGGCGACGGGGTCGCTGCATTGCATCCTGGCGCCGCTGTATGCCGATAAGCTGGGGCGCCCCACGGTCCGCTTCCACCAGGCCTATCCGGGGCGGGGTGGCGACCTGGAGTGTGAACACCGGGGCGTGCGCGTGCTCATTCGCGGGCGCGCCGCCACCGTGATCGAGGCGAGCCTGCGGATCGTCCCCTGAAAAAGCGAAACGCCCCCGAAGCCGAGGCTCCGGGGGCGCGGGCTGCTCCGCCTATCGGCGGTCGTAGCGGTCGTAGCGGTCGTAGCGTCCGTAGCCGTTGCCGTAGCGATACGCGCGGTCATCGTCCCGGGCCTGGCGCCAGACCCGCGCTTCGAGATGATCGAGGCGGCGGTCGAGCTCCGCCCACTCCCAGCGCGACAGGCCGTTGGCGCTGAAGCGGTGCTGCAGTCGCACGATGTCGCGGGCCTCGGCGTAGAGGTCTGCGGCCTCGCCGGAGGTGAGGACGCCACGGCGCTTGCCGGCTTCGATCCGGCGCGCGATTTCTCCTTGCCGCTGGGCGATCTGGTTGCGCTCCCAACGGTCCTCGTTGCGACCCTCGTAGCGGCCGTCCCGGTAGTCGCGCTCGTAGCGGGCCTCGCGATCGTATCCGTAGGGCTGGGCGGCGGCGACGCCGCCGAAGGCGGTGAGGGCGGTGGCGGCGGCCAGCGCGGTGAGCAGGGTCTTCTTCATCATCGGTCCTCCGAACCAGGGGTCGGCGGGGAGCCGGCCTTTCGATGGTCGGAGAAAACCATGCGGCGTCTGACCCGGGCCTGAGCCCGCCGTTGCCTGAGGTTCAGCTAGGTGACTGCCTTGTCAGGCGGCGATCAGGCCGCCGCGCCGGCCTTGGCGGGCGAGACTCCGTCGGTCGCGGCCGCGTTCAGCACCGCGGAGATCGCGTCGTACAGCTTGGCGATCTCGATGGGCTTGGCCACGTGGGCGTCCATGCCGACGGCGAGATACTCCTCGACCTGGTGGGTCAGGGCGTTGGCGGTGAGGGCGATGATCGGGGTCCGCCGGCGGCCCCCGGTGCGCTCGGCCTCGCGGATGGTCGAGGCCGCTGTGATGCCGTCCATGACCGGCATCTGGATATCCATGAGGATCAGATCGTAGGAGCCGGTCCGCCAGGCCTCGACCGCTTCCCGGCCGTCAGGGACGATGTGCACCTCAATGCCCAGCGAGCCCAGCACGGCGCCCAGCACCTGCTGGTTCGTGGGATTGTCCTCGGCGGCCAGCAGGCGGAGCGCGCCTTCGTCGGCGCCCTGCGGGGGCTCGACCTGCTGCAGGCTGGCCGGCTTGCCGCGCGCGAGCGGCAATTCAACGGTGAAGGTCGAGCCGTGGCCCTCCAGGCTTTCCACGTCGATCGACCCGCCCATCATCTGGGTCAGCTCGCGGCAGATGGCGAGGCCAAGGCCCGTTCCGCCGAAGCGGCGGGTGGCCGAGTTGTCGGCCTGGGTGAACTTCTCGAACAGGGTCGGCAGCTTCTCGGGCGCGATGCCGACGCCGCTGTCCGCGACCACCATCCGCAGGCCGCCCGACGCCCCGACGTCGACCCGGGCGGTGACGGAACCCTGGGGCGTGAACTTGATGGCGTTGGACAGGAGGTTGCCGATGACCTGGCGCAGGCGATCGGCGTCGCCGAGCCACCATCCCCGGGCCTCTTCGGCCACCGAGATCTCGAAGGTCAGGCCCTTGGCCTGGGCCATGACCGCGAAGTTCTCGCGAGCCTGCTCGATGGTGGAATCGAGGTCGAAGTCCTCCTCGAACAGGGTCAGCTTGCCGGCCTCGATCTTCGACAGGTCCAACACATCGTTCAGCACGGCCAGCAGCAGCCCGCCCGAGCGGCGGATCACGTCCAGCCGGTCGCGCTGCACCTGGTCCAGGTCGCCAAGGGCCATGACCTCGGCCATCGCCAGCACGCCGTTTAGGGGCGTGCGGATCTCGTGGCTCATATTGGCGAGGAACTGGGTCTTCAGCACGTTGGCGGCGTTCGCCGCATCGCGCGCCGCCTCCAGGTCGCGCATGGCGCCGCGCAGGTCGTCCTCGCGCTCGGCCAGTTTGGCCAGGAGGTGGTTGAAGCTCTCGGTGAGGCTCTTGAACAGCTCATCGCCGCCGTCCACCGCCACGGGCGTGAAGCTGCCGCCCGCGGCCACGTCGTGCATGGCGGCCGACAGGCGCTGGACGGGCTGGATCACCCGGTGCGCCAGGCTGCGGGCCAGGAACAGCGCCACGCCCACGCCGCCGAACAGCAGCACGAAGGTGAGGGCGATGAACTGCGGCAGCAGCGGCGCCAGGTCGGGCTGGCGGACCGTGAGGCTGAGGCGGCCCAGGGTCCGCCCGTCGGCGACCACGACCTTCTCGATGACCTCGCTCGATTTGGCGACCTCGGCGGTCCGATAGCCGGCCAGCTCGCGGCCGGACGCGTCGGTGATCTTCGCCGCGATCACGTTGCGGTTGGCGCGAAGGGTGGTGATCGCCCGCTGCAGGTCCTGGCGGGAGCCGGTGGTCGCAGCGGGCAGGGCCAGCTCGGCGACCATCGTCGCCATGGCCTCGTGGTAGCGGTGGGCCTCGGTGCGAGCCACCGCCCACTGCTGCAGCATGAAGGTGAGGCAGGCGGCGGCCAGGACGACCACCGTCGTGACGAGGCCAACCCCGGCCACGCGCGCATGGAACGTGGCCGTCGGCGCCGCGCTCGCCGGCGCGTGCTCGTCGGAGATGTCCGCCCGCGGGGTCATGTCCACGAGCGATAGGCGAAGAGTGCTAACGCTTCGCTTCCACCGGAGGATGTGGCCTACGGGCGTCGCGGTAGAACTGTGCTCTCGGCGCCACGCTACAACCGGTCGCAGAAGAAAACATGGTTAACAACCAATCAACGGATTGCGCCGCCGTAAACCTTGCATTTACCTTAACCATGTCGGGTAACTCAGGGGTGTAGCCCAAATGGAAAAAGTGTTCGTGGCCCAGCGCGTGGCCAAGAAGCTGTTTGCGACCGAAACGGCCGTGGACGGCGCGCTTCTCGAAGCTGCCGAGCTGATGAGCGAAATGCTCAAGGCCCGTCAGGACGTGAATACCTCGCTGGTCTTCGCCGACGACGTTCAGGTGAAGATGATGGAGGCCATGAAGGCCCTCAGCGAAGCCCGCTCCGCTATGGTGGGCGTGCACAACGAGCTGAACGAAGCCAAGCTTCGCCTCGGCATCCGCACCAAGATGGACTTCCAGGACAAGCCGGCCGAGGGCGCGAGCCACACCCGGACGACGATGAAGAAGGCCATCTAAGGCCCTGCTCCGTCGGCTTTCCGACGGATCATTGCGATACGTTAACTGGTTGGGCGCCTCTAATCTGATTAGGGGCGCTTAATCATGCCGACGTCACCGATCGTCCAACTGCTGCTGCTGTTCGGCGTCGCCGGCGTGAGCTTTGCTGCGTGGAAGGGTGGCCGGGCCGAGCGGATCGCCGCGGCCGTGGTGGCCACAAACTTGGTGGTCGGCCTGCTCATCCAGGCCTTCACCCCGGGCCTTCAGGGCACCCTAAGGTTCGCGAACGACGGACTGGCGGCCCTGATCCTGCTGGGCGTCACCGTCCGCTATGGCGCGGCGTGGATGGGCGTCATCATGCTCTTCTATGCCGCGCAGTTCTCGCTCCACTCGTTCTACATCGTGACGGGCCGGTCGAACCGCGAGTACCTTCACGCACTGATAAACAACATCAATTTCGCCTCGATCATCTGGTGCCTGATCATCGGCACGGCGGTCGCGTGGCGGCGCCGCACGCGAGCGGCCCGGGCCGCGCACCCCCCCGCGACCTAGCGCCGCTGGCGCCTCCCGCAGAAAACTTTCGCTTGCGCTGAAACTGGAACGCTGGCTTTTGGCCCGCGGGCCACGCCCCCCCAACGGGGCGCTGCCCATCTGCAAGGATGGGAGACATCGCTATGACTACCCCCGCTACCCTCACTGGGGCGAAGCCGGCCATGCGCCCGGCGCGACCCGAGTTCTCGTCCGGCCCGTGCGCCAAGCGCCCCGGATGGACCCCCGAAAATCTCAGCAACGCCGTCCTCGGCCGCTCGCACCGCTCCAAGCTGGGCAAGGCGCGCCTGAAGGAAGCGATCGACCGCACCCGTGAGGTGCTGCAGGTCCCCGACGACTTCCTCGTCGGCATCGTCGCCGGTTCCGACACCGGCGCGGTGGAAATGGCCCTGTGGTCGATGCTGGGCCCCAAGCCCGTGCAGCTGCTGGCCTTCGAGAGCTTCGGCAAGGACTGGGTGACCGACGTCACCAAGCAGCTGAAGATCCCGGCCGAGGTGCTGGACGCGCCCTATGGCAAGCTTCCCGACCTGACCAAGGTCCGCAAGGACGCCGATCTGGTCTTCACCTGGAACGGCACCACCTCGGGCGTGCGCGTTCCGAACGCCGACTTCATCGCCGCCGACCGTGAGGGCATCACGATCTGTGACGCCACCAGCGCGGCCTTCGCGCAGGACCTCGACTGGACCAAGCTCGATGTCGTGACCTTCTCCTGGCAGAAGGCCCTCGGCGGCGAGGGCGGTCACGGCGTCCTGGTCCTGGGCCCCCGCGCCGTCGAGCGGCTCGAGAGCTACACGCCGGCCTGGCCGATGCCGAAGCTGTTCCGCATGACGAAAGGCGGCAAGCTCAACCGCGAGATCTTCGACGGCGCGACCATCAACACGCCCTCGATGCTCTGCGTGGAGGACGCCATCGACGCCCTGAAATGGGCCGAGGGCATCGGCGGCCTGACCGAGATGCAGCGTCGGGCCGACGCCAACCTCGCCATTCTCGCCGACTGGGTCGCCAAGACCCCGTGGGTGGAGTTCCTGGCCGAAGATCCGGCCGCCCGCTCGAACACTTCGGTCTGCCTGAAGGTCGTCGACCCGCGCGTCACCGCGCTCGCCGAGGATGCCCAGGCCGACTTCGCCAAGAAGCTGGCCTCGGTGCTGGAGAAGGAGGGCGTGGCCCTCGACATCGGCGGCTATCGCGACGCCCCTCCGGGCCTGCGCATCTGGTGCGGCGCCACGGTCGAGACGTCCGACGTCGACGCCCTGACGCCCTGGCTCGACTGGGCCTTCGCGTCCGTCGCCGCCGACCTCGCCGCCGCCTAGGCGCACGCTTCCACGCATCATCGACATCGCCCCTCCCGGCCGGGCCGGGAGGGCGCCTATCCCGGGAGTTTCACCATGCCCCGCGTTCTCATCGCCGATAGCCTCAGCCCCGCCGCCGTCGACATCTTCCGCCAGCGCGGGATCGACGTGGACATCAAGACCGGTCTCTCGAAGGACGAACTGATCGCCGTCATCGGCGACTACGACGGCCTCGTCGTCCGCTCGGACACCAAGCCCAACAAGGACGTCATCGCCGCCGCCAAGAACCTCAAGGTGATCGGCCGCGCCGGCATCGGCGTCGACAACATCGACATCCCCGCGGCCACCGCCGCCGGCGTGGTGGTGATGAACACGCCCTTCGGCAACTCGATCACCACCGCCGAGCACGCCATCGCGATGATGTTCGCCCTGGCCCGCCAGCTCCCCGCCGCCGACGCCTCCACCCAGGCCGGCAAGTGGGAGAAGAACCGCTTCATGGGCGTCGAGCTCTACGCCAAGACCCTCGGCCTGATCGGCGCCGGCAACATCGGCGGCATCGTCGCCGACCGGGCGCTGGGCCTGAAGATGAAGGTCGTCGCCTACGACCCGTTCCTCTCGGAGGAGCGCGCCGTGGAGATGGGCGTCGAGAAGGTCGAGCTCGAGGAGCTGCTGGCCCGCGCCGACATCATCACCCTGCACACCCCGCTCACCGACAAGACCCGCAACATCCTGTCGGCCGAGAACCTGGCCAAGACCAAGAAGGGCGTGATGATCGTCAACTGCGCCCGTGGCGGCCTGGTCGACGAGGCGGCCCTGCGCGCGGGGCTGGAGAGCGGCCACATCGGCGCGGCGGGCTTCGACGTCTTCTCGGTCGAGCCGGCCAAGGAGAACGTGCTGTTCGGGGCCCCGAACTTCGTCGCCACCCCGCACCTGGGCGCCTCGACCAACGAGGCGCAGGAAAACGTCGCCCTGCAGGTCGCCGAGCAGATCAGCGACTACCTGCTGACGGGCGCCGTCACCAACGCCCTCAACAGCCCTTCGGTCACCGCCGAGGAAGCCCCGCGCCTGAAGCCCTACGTGGCCGTGGCCGAGAAGCTGGGCGCCCTGGCCGGCCAGATGGTCGACTTCGGCATCAAGGCCGTGGACATCGCCTTCGAGGGCGAGGTCGCCAAGCTCAACGTCAAGCCGCTCAGCGCCGCCGCCCTGGCCGGCGTGCTGCGGCCGATGCTGGCCGAGATCAACATGGTGTCGGCGCCGGCGGTGGCGAAGGAGCGCGGCATCGTCGTCTCGGAGAGCCGCCAGGAGGACTCGCCCGTCTACGAGAGCCTCGTGCGCATCACCGTCACCACTGAGAAGGGCAAGCGCTCGTTCGCCGGCTCGGTGATCGCCGGCGGCCCGCGGATCGTGGAGGTGAAGGGCATGGACCTCGACGCCCCGTTCCTGCCGCGCATGCTGTACGTCAACAACCTGGACAAGCCGGGCTTCATCGGCGCCCTGGGCGGCATGCTGGGCGAGGCGGGCGTGAACATCGCCACCTTCAACCTGGGCCGCATCGACGCCGGTGACGACGCCATCGCCCTGGTGGGCGTGGACCAGGCCCCCGACGACAAGCTGCTGGCCAAGATCCAGGCCCTGCCGCACGTCAAGGAAGTCCGGGCCCTCCGCTTCTGACGGACTGGCCCCTTGCCGGCCCGGCTCCGGACCCCAAAGTCTGGGTCCGGAGCCGGGAGGGGCGCATGAAGATCATCGGCAGCTACGTCAGTCCGTATGTCCGCAAGGTCCTGGCCTGCCTGAACCTGAAGGGGCTCTCGTACGAGATCGACCCGATCACGCCCTTTTTCGGCGGGGACGATTTCGAGCGGATCAGTCCCCTTCGCCGGATCCCCGTGCTGGTCGACGGCGACCTCGCCCTCTGCGACTCCTCGGTCATCTGCCAGTACCTCGACGAAGCCTATCCCCATCGGCCGCTGCTGCCGCCAGACCCGAAGGCCCGGGCCCGCGCGCGCTGGCTGGAGGAGTTCGCCGACACACGCATGGGCGACGTCTTCATCTGGGGCCTGTTCTACCAGAAGGTCGTCCACCCGGTGGTCTGGGGCGAGCCGGGCGACGCCGCCCGCATCGAGAAGACCCTGATCGAGGACGCCCCCAGGGTGCTGGACTATCTGGAGGGCCAGCTTCCCGGAGAGGGGTTCCTGTTCGGCGACATCGGCCTTGCCGACATCTCCATCGCCAGTTTCTTACGCAATGCGGCCTATGCGGGCTTCGCGATCGACCCTGTCCGCTGGCCGAAGACCGCCGCCCACGCGGATCGCACGCTGGGCCACGCGTGCCTCGCCGACCTGCTGCGGTTCGAGGACGCCCAGCGCAGCGTGGCGCCTGCCGGGCGCCGTGCCGCCCTGCAGGCGCTGGGCGCGCCACTCGTCGCGGACAGCCTCGGCACGCGCGACCCGCGCAAGGGCGTGATGACCCTCTAGCCGCCGCTGAGCGCACCGAAGATCAACAGCTCGTCGGCGACACCGACCGGTACGTCCAGGTGCTTCGCTTCCGTCTGGCCGACGAAGACGCGCATGTGCCGGCGGATGCGGTCCTGCTCGTCGACGACCCGGAACTTCAGCCCGGGGAAGCGACGGTCGAGGTCGTCCAGCATGGCCGCCACGGTGTCGCCCTCGGCCTCCACCCGCGTCGCGCCGCCGGTGTAGGCGGTGAGCTGCGAGGGGATCGCCACGCGCGTCATGCCGCCGGGACCGCCGTCACCGAATAGATCTCGGGCAGGTGGGCGGCGATCTGGCGCCAGGCCTCGCCCTCGTCGCCGCTCATCCAGAGCTCGCCGCCGGTCGTGCCGAGGTAGAGGCCCATGGGGTCGCAGGCGTCGGCACAGAAGGCCTGCCGCTTCACCGTGAACCAGCCCTGTTCGCGCGGGAAGCCGTTGTCCTGGCGCGTCCACGAGGCGCCGCCATCGCGCGTGCGATAGGCGGCCGGCCGCCCGCCGGGGCTGACCCGCGGCCAGACCTCGGTTCCGTCCATGGGCCAGACCCAGGCGCTCTCCCGGTCGCGGGCGTGGGGGAGGATGGTGAAGCCGATGTCGCCGATGTCCTGCGGCATCGCCTCGCCGATCCGCTCCCAGCGCTCGCCCGGACGGTCGAGCCGATAGATTCCACAGTGGTTCTGTTGCCAGATCCGGTCGGGATCGGAGGGGGCGAGGGCGATGTAGTGGCTGTCCTGGCCGAATTCCGGATAGGGGTCGGGCAGGAAGTCGCAGCGGACGTTCTGGTTCAGCGGCCGCCAGGTCGCGCCCTGGTCGGTGGTCTCCAGAACCCCGGCCGAGCAGGTGGCCAGGTACATGTGCCGGGCGTCGCGCGGATCGACGACCACCTGGTTCAGGATCGCCCCGTCCGGCGTGCCGGCCTCGGGCGGGAACCAGTCCAGCACCTGCGGATGCTCGTTCAGTCCCGCGACGCCCTCCCAGGTGTCGCCGCCGTCCTCGCTGCGGAACAGGGCGGGCGGCGAGGTTCCGGCCCACCAGACGCCGGGCTCGTCGGCGTGGCCCGGCTCCAGCCAGAAGCTGTGGTCGACGGCGCGGCCGTGGGGGTCGCCCTTCGGAAAGGCGGGCGGCCGGCTGGCCTCGGCCCAGGTCTTTCCGCCGTCGGTCGAGCGCAGGATGGTCGGCCCGAGGTGGCCGGTGGAGGCGGCCATCAGCATGGTGCGGCCGTCGCGCGGGTCGCGGACGAAGTGGTTGATGATCTGGCCCAGGAACAGCGGCCCCTCGAGCGACCAGCGGCCGCGCCCGGCGTCGCTCGTGTGGATCCAGGCGCCCTTGCGGGTGCCCACCAGCAGTTGGATGGCGTGCGTCATCTCGGAACCTCCCACTCCCAAGGACGCCCGGGGGGAGCCTAGTCCGACAATCGGTCGCCGTCAGCTTCGCCGATCTCGTGCACCGTGCCAGATGCGAACGACTTCGACTGTCTCTGAGCGGATCCGGTAGACGATCACATAGGGCCAGATCAGGGTGATTTCCCGGGTCCCGGCCACCAGGCCAGGCCTGCCTCGTTCGGGAAGGTGCTCAAGAGCGTCGCAGGCGGCGACGATCTGGATGGCGACCCGGGACGCGGCCGCTGGATTCTGATCGCCGATGTAGGCGCGGATTTCGATCAGATCCGCCAGCGCCGCGGGCGAGAAGACTACGGGCATTCCGGAGGGGCGGTTTCCTTGTCCGTGCCCCAGGAGAGGAGCCAGCGCCGCACCTTCTCGTAGGAGACGCCGCGCCCGCGATCGAGAGTCTCAAGGCCCTTCTCAACGGCGCTGGCGAAGGCCGCGGCGTCCTCAGCTTCGGGCTTGGGTGTTGGCTCGGACATTCCGAAATCTAACACGCTCTGGCTCCTCAGTGGAAATCGCGGCTGCGGATGAGGCGGCCGGTCACCCGGCTGTGCGCCGATACCGGGGCCTTGTCGTCGCGCAGTTCGGACAGCCGGTGCGACAGGTCGGTGAAGCGTTCGGCCACCACATGGATCACCTCGCCTTCCTTCTGCACCTGGCCGTGGACGACCAGGAACGAGGCGCCCATCACCAGCCGCCGGTTGGCTTCGAAGGCGTCGCGCCAGACGACGAGGTTGGCGATGCCGGTTTCGTCCTCCAGGGTCAGGAAGACCACCCCCTTGGCGGTGCCGGGGCGCTGACGCACCAGCACCAGACCGCCCAACGACAGGCGCCGGCGATCACGCGCGGTCTTCAGCGCCGCGCAGGGAACCGCGCCCATGGCCGCCAGGTCTTCGCGGAAGAAGTCGATGGGGTGCGCCTTCAATGAGAGGCTGGTGGTCCGATAGTCCTCGGCCACGCCTTGGGACGCTGTCATGAACGGCAGGGGGACCTGGGTCTCCTTCAGGCTTTGCCGCAACAGCAGGGGCGCGTTCCGCTCGGCGTCGGCTTCGCCGGCCAGTCCCTTCACCGCCCACAGCGCCTCCCGGCGCGCGAGGCCCAGGCTGCGGAAGGCGTCGGCCTCGGCCAGGAGCTCCAGCGACCGGCGCGACAGGCGGCCCCGACGGGCGAAGTCCTCGACGCTGCGCGCCCCCGACTCGCGCGCCTTCACCAGCGCCTCGCCGTCCGCCTGCTTCAGGCCCCTGATCTGCCGCAGGCCCAGGCGGACGGGTCGCAGCCGCTCGCGCGGGTCGTCCTTTTCCTCGAGCGTGCAGTCCCAGTCGCTGAACATCACGTCGGGCGGCCGCACCTCCACCCCGTGCTCGCGCGCGTCCCGGACCAGCTGGGCGGGCTGGTAGAAGCCCATCGGCTGGCTGTTCAGCAGGCCGACGCAGAAGGCGTCCGGGTGATGCTTCTTCACCCAGGCCGAGGCGTAGACCAGCAGGGCGAAGCTGATGGCGTGGCTCTCGGGGAAGCCGTACGAGCCGAAGCCCTCGATCTGCTTGAAGCACCGCTCGGCGAAGTCGCGGTCGTAGCCGCGCCGCACCATCCCCTCCACGAACTTCACGCCGTACTCGCCCACCGTGCCCAGGTTGCGGAAGGTGGCCATGGAGCGCCGCAGGCCATCGGCGTCGTCGTCCGAGAACTCGGCGCCCACGATCGCCACCCGCATGGCCTGCTCCTGGAACAGCGGCACGCCCAGGGTCTTGCCCAGGATCGACTTCATCTCGTCCTGCGGGAAATCCGGGCCGGGCTTCGGATAGGTCACCGGCTCGGTCCCGTCCCGCCGTTTCAGATAGGGGTGCACCATGTCGCCCTGGATCGGGCCCGGCCGCACGATCGCCACCTCGATCACCAGGTCGTAGAACTTCCGCGGCTTCAGCCGCGGCAGCATCGACATCTGCGCCCGGCTCTCCACCTGGAACACGCCGACGGAGTCGGCGTGGCAGAGCATCTCGTAGACCTCCGGGTCCTCCTGCGGCAGGTCGGCGATGTCGACGACGCGACGGCCCTCGATCGGCGGCAGCAGGGCGAAGCTCTTGCGCAGCGCGCTCAACATGCCCAGCGCCAGAACGTCCACCTTCATCAGCCCCAGGGCGTCGATGTCGTCCTTGTCCCACTCGATGAAGGTGCGGTTCTCCATCGCCGCATTGCCGATGGGGACGGTCTCGTCCAACCGCCGCCGGGTCAGCACATAGCCGCCCACGTGCTGCGACAGGTGCCGGGGAAAGCCCAGCAGTTGCTGCGCCAGGGCGGTCGCCCGGCGGATCTCGGGCGCATTGGGGTCCAGCCCGCACTGGCGGATGTGCTCGTCCGGCACGCCGTCGCCATAGCTGCCCCAGACGGTGCCCGACAGCGCGGCGGTGATGTCCTCCGTCAGGCCCAGCGCCTTGCCCACCTGGCGGATCGCCATGCGCGGCCGATAGTGGATCACCGTCGCCACGATCGCCGCCCGCTCGCGGCCGTAGCGACGATAGACGTACTGCATCACCTCCTCGCGCCGCTCGTGCTCGAAATCCACGTCGATGTCGGGCGGCTCGCCGCGCTTCTCCGAGATGAAGCGCGAGAACAGCAGGTCCTGGTCGGGCTTGGTGGGATCGACCGCGGTGATCCCCAGGCAGAAGCAGACGCAGGAGTTGGCCGCCGAGCCGCGGCCCTGGCAGAGGATCTTCTGCTCGCGCGCCCAATGGACGATGTCGTGGACGGTGAGGAAGTAGTTCGGGAAATCCAGTTTCTCGATCAGGTCCAGCTCGTGGGCCACCAGCCGACGCACCTTCTCGGGCACGCCATTCGGATAGCGCCACTCCGCCCCGGCCCAGGCGAGGTCCCGCAGGTGCTGAATGGCGGTCTTGCCGGGGGGCACGGGCTCGTCGGGATATTCGTAGCGGAGCTGGCCGAGGTCGAAGCCGATCCGCTCGGCGATCTCGGCCCCGCGCTCCACCACGCCCGGGAACCTCGCGAACAGGCGCGCCATCTCGGTCGGGGACTTCAGGTGGCGTTCGGCGTTGGCGGCGAGGCGCAGGCCCGCCTCGTGGATCGTGCAGCCCTCGCGGATGCAGGTCAGTACGTCCTGCAGCGGCCGGCGTTCGGGGCCGTGGTAGAGCACGTCGTTCACCGCCGTCAGCGGCGCGCCCGACGCCTGCGCCAGGGCCGCGAGACGAGAGAGGCGGTCGAGGTCGCGGGGGCCGTAGCGCCGCGCCGCCGCCAGCCAGACGTCGGGCAGTTGCCGCGCGATCCGGGAAAGGTCGGCCTCGAAGCCTGCGTCCAGCCGCTCGGGCGGGACCACCAGCACGAGCTGGCCCTCGGCGTGGTCCAGGTAGTCGTCCCAGCGCAGTTCGCAGCCGCCCTTCTCCGCCCGTCTTTGGCCCAGGGTCAGAAGTCGCGTCAGCCGCCCATAGGCCTCCCGGTCGGACGGATAGACCAGCAGGCTGGGCGTGCCGTCAGCGAAGTCCAGGCGGCAGCCGGTCAGCGCCCGCACGATCACGCCCTGGTCTTCCAGGTCGCGCATCTGCCGCCAGGCGCGCACCACGCCGGCCAGGCTGTTGCGGTCGCAGATCCCGATCGCCTCCAGCCCCAGCGCCGCCGCCCCGGTCACCAGTTCGTGGGGGTGCGAGGCGCCCTGCAGGAACGAGAAGTTCGAGGCCGCCTGCAGCTCGGCGTACCGGGTCACGTGAGATCCGTGAACGGGTTCCAGGCCACTTCCCAGAGGTTGCCCTCGGGGTCCGCGAAATAGCCGGAATAGCCGCCCCAGAAGACGTCCTGCGGCGGCTTCGTCCCCGTGGCGCCGGCGGCCAGGGCCTGGGCGAAGACGCGGTCCACCTCCTCCTTCGACGGGGCGTTGTGCGACAGGACGATCCCCTGGAAGCCGGCGCCTCCGGCCGTCACCTGCGCGTCCTCGGCCTGGGCCTCGCGCGGGAAGAGGCCGAGCCAGGTCCCTTCCAGCGCGAACATCACCATGTCGTCGCCGGGGGTGTAGTTGTGCGTCGGGAAGCCCAGGCCGTCGCGGTAGAAGGCGATCATCCGGGGGAGGTCGCGGGCGCCCAGGGTGATCAGGCTGATCTTGGGTTTCATCTGAACTCCTATCCGAACAGGCCGTGCAGCCACCACTTCGGCGGGGCGGCGGGGTCGCCATAGAGGCCGGCGCGGAAGACCCAGAACCGCGCGCCGTCCTGGTCCTCCACCCGGTAGTAGTCGCGCACGTGGCCGACCGAGACCTCCTCGATCCCGCGCCGCCACCATTCCTCCCCGATCCGCTCGGGTCCCTCGGCCCGGCGCACCTGGTGCGTGCGGCCCCGCCAGCGAAACTGTCGCGGCGGCTCGTCGGGGGTGAGGGCCAGCACCTGCTCCAGCGGTTCGGGACGTCGGAACAGGCGCACGGGCCGCGGCGCCTCGGGGTCCCAGGTCGGGGCCTCGTCCTTCGACCCGCCCAGCGGGGGTTCGGCGCGGACCGAGCGCTCGGGCACATGGCTTTCGACGGGGACGGCGCGCCAGACCCGGGTCGGTCCCAGGCGGTTGGCCAACCGGTCGACCAAGGCCGCCAGCCCCTCTTCGGCGGCCGCTGCGTCGCCCCCGGCGATCCGCCCCTGCCGGCCCGAGACCGCCTCCACCGCATAGGCGGCGAGGGTCACCGACTCCACGCCGAAGCCGGGATCGACGGTCTCCAGCTTGGGCTGGAACAGGCGCGCGATGCGGCGGGCGTCGCGGCCGGCCAGTGACAGGCCCACCGCCAGGCCGGGCGCCTTGCCGTCCACCCGGTGGAAGGCGATCTCGAACCGCCGCGCGCCGCGCCCTTCGGCCTCCAGGCGGGCGCAGAGCTTGGCCACCACGTCCTCGGTCACCCGCGCCATGTCCTCGGGTGCGCTGATCGGCTCGAAGAAGGCCAGGCGCGCGACGTAGGGGGTCGGCGGGCGGCGGAAGGCCAGGGCTTCGGGCATCCGGCCCAAGGCCTGGTCCAGCCGCATGAGCGTCGCCGCCCCGAACCGCCGGCCCAGGGGCGCGCGGGGGATGTCCATCAGCTGCTCCAGCCGGCGCAGGCCCAGCCGCTCGATCTGGGCGGCGGCGTCGGGGGCCAGCCGCAGGGCGGCGGGCGGCAGGGGTTTCAGCAGGACGGCCTGCCCGTTCGGCGGGGCTATGGTTCCGTCCCGGCCATGGTGCGCCAGGGCCCAGGCGGCGCCCGGCGTGTCGGCGATCGTCAGGCGGAACGGCAGGCCGTTCGCGAGGAGCCGCGCGCGCAGGTCGGCCATCAGTTCGGCCTCGCCGCCCCAGAGGTGCGCCACCCCGCTGATGTCGAGGAACAGCCCGTCGGGCGGATCGGCCGCCACCGCCGGCGAGTAGCGCACGCACCAATGGGCCAGCTCGGTCAGGGCGGTCGCGTCGGCCTCGGGTTCGGCGTCGGCCGTGACCAGCTCGGGGACCAGGGCGGCTGCGTCGGTGGCCTTCTGGCCGACCCGCAGCCCCAGCCGGGCCGCCTCCGGGCTCACCGCCGCCAGCCGCCGGGTCTGGCCCGCGGTCTCGATCAGGGCGAGGGGCGCCTCAGGCGGCGCGTCGGCCTGCGGCCCGTTCGCGTTCGCTCGCCGGCGCCAGTTCGCGATCGCCCACAGGGGCGACCAGGCGCAGAGGATGCGCGACATCGCCTGCCTCCCACGAATAGGCCCCCTGGGCCTCCAGGATCCATGCGCCGGGCCGTCCGCCCCGACAGCGTTCCAGCGCCACCGCGAACCGCGGTGCGCCCAGGCCTGGCGCCCCCGCCGCCGGCTCGGACGGCGCCGAGGCCACGCGCCAACGGGTGGCGGCCACCGACCCCGCCGGCTCCTTGCGGCCTAGGCCCCCGTAGGGCCGCCGCTTCAGAACGAAGGCCGTGGCGCCGTGCCGCTCGCAGGCCAGCTGCAGCCGCCGGCCGGCGGTGAGATCCACCGCTTCCACCTCGCCGAACACCGCCGAGACGCCGACCGTGGCCAGGGCGTCCTCCATCACCGACAGGGCCTCGGCCTCGTCGCGGGCGCATACCTGGATCAGCCGCCGGGGCGGGAAGCCCAGTCCCGCCAGCCCGGGCGCCCAGAGGTCGTCCCGCCGCAGCACCCAGACCGCCTCGCCCCGCCGCGCCAGGGGCGCCGCCATCAGCGCCGCGAAGGCGGCCGGCGCCGCCGAGGTCTCGGCCTCGATCCCCCCCGCCGTCACCTCATGCCAGCGGCCCAGCGGCAGGCCGCCGCCCGGCAGCCGCGCGTCGATCTCGGCGTTTCCGAACGGCAGCACGCCAGCCTCCGCCCGCCCCGCGCTTTCGAGGGCGGCGATCTTCGCCCGCATGACGGCGAGCCGCCTGCCGCGAAAATCGGACATGGCTTTGGGACTCCTTTTGTTCCATTTTTGTTCTGGAACTCCCGGGTCCCGGAGTCAAGGCCGGGAATCGCTATCCCGGAGGGCCGCCGCCGCCGAAATCGAAGCCGGGATCGCGCGCCTTGCCGCCGCCGAAGGTGTAGGTGAACCCCACGAAGACGCCCCGGTTCTGCGGCTTGTAGTTCTCCACGTCCCGGAACGCCGGCGTGTCGATGATCCGCTTGAACTCCAGGGTGCCCAGCACGTCCTGCGCGGTGACCACGAGGAAGAGCTGGTCGTTCATCTTGCGCCGATAGCCCAGGTTCAGCGCCCCCTGCGGCTGGACGTAGCCCTGCGGCGTCAGCCGCTTGCCGTTGAGGAATCCGTTGACCTGGATGAAGTCCCTCGGCGTCGCCTGCCAGCTCAGGTTCGCCCGGCCGGTGGCCGTGATCGCGTCGCGCTGGCGGGCGCCGAAGCCCAGGCCCGCCGCGTCGATCTGGGTCCAGCCCACATTGCCGCTGACGTTGTAGGAGAGCTGCGGGAAGAGCTTGCCGTTGGCCACCACCTCGGCCCCGGCGCTGCGGCTCTGGCCGATATTGGCCTGGGTGAGCAGGAACACCCCGCCGCCGAGATCGCGCGTGACGGTGTTCACCGCGTCGCGGATGTCCCGGTAATAGACGGTGGCCTGATAGATCGCCCCGTTCTTCCGGTACTGGTAGCCGAGCTCGAACGAGTCCGTCTGCTGGGGCTTCAGGTCGGGGTTGCCGGACGAGAAGTTCTGCAGGTCCTGGTAGCGGCGGAACGGGTTGTAGTCGGTCGGCTGCGGCCGCTGGATCCGCCGGCTGTAGCTGGCCGTCAGCTTCTGCGCCTCGGTGAGCTGGTAGTTCAGGTGCAGGGAGGGATAGACGCTGACGTCGTCGTTCTTGGCCCTGATCGCCTGGGTCACGCTGTTGATGTCGATGGTCACCGCCTCGACCCGCAGGCCGGCCAGGGCGGTCAGCTTGCCGAACGGGCGCTCGTAGGTGCCGTACAGCGCGTGGACCTGCTGGTCGAATCGGTAGGCGTTGGACAGCAGGGCGTTGGGGGTCGCGGTCGCCTCGTTCGGGCCGCGGAAGCCCAGGGTGTCGTAGTCGTTGTCGTCGGCGTCGAGGCTGTAGCCCAGCTTCAGCTTCCGCCCCTCGCCCATCGGCCGGGTGTATTCGACCTTGGCGGTGGTCTTCCAGAACAGGTTCACCTGGTCCTGGGCTTCGTAGAAGCCCGGCCCGGCCGGCGCGCGGTCCACGTAGTCCGCCGCCCGCTCGAACGCCGTCCGGTTGCGCTCGCGGCCCAGGTCGACGTCGAGCTGGTGGTCGTCGCCGAAGACGTGACGGTAGCGCAGCGTGCCGGCCAGGGTCGGGCGTTCCTGGCGGGTGGTCCCGAACCGGTCGTAGCTGCGGGTCGGCGTCCCGACGCCCGAGACCTGGTCGAAGGCCTCATAGTTGCGGTCGGCGAAATCCACCTTGGTGTAGCGCAGCTCCAGCGACAGCCGGTCCTCGTCGGTGGCGTCGTAGTCGAGACCGGCGCGCAGGTTCTGCACGTTCACCCGGCCGGTTCCGGTTCCCTGCTGCAGGCTGCGCAGGGTTCCGCCCGCGGGGTCGTCCGCCTCGCGCTCGCGCGTATAGGCCTGCTTGATGGAGTCGTGGCGCACGCTGGCGTCGCCCGACAGCGTGACCTTGCCGTCGCGGTACGAGACGCTGCCCCCGCCGTTCTGGCGCCCCTGCGAGCCGACGTTGGCGCGGACCGAACCGTTCACGCCGGCCTTGCGGGTCTTCTTGGTGACGAGGTTGATGATCCCGCCGCTGCCGTTCGGGTCGAAGGCGGCGGACGGATTGGTGATGACCTCGACCCGGTCGATCTGGTCGGCGGGCAGGTTCTGCAGCGCCTGGGCGCGGGTGTCGCCCTGGAACATCCCGGAGGGCTTGCCGTCGATCAGGATGGTGACGTTTGTGTCGCCGCGCAGCGCGACGTTCCCCTGCACGTCGACCTCCAGGGAGGGCACGTTGCGCAGGGCGTCGCTGATCGAGCCGGCGCTGGTCTGCAGGTCGTTCGCCACGCTGTAGCTCTGGCGGTCGATGGAGGTCCTGATCGGCGGAGGCGCGCCCTCGATGCGAACCTCCCCGACAGTGGGCGGAGCCGCCTGGGCCTTCGCCGCCGCCGGGGCCGGAGATGGCTGGGCCATGGCGCAGGACGCCGAGATCGCCGTGGCCGCGGTCGCCAGCCAGATGGTACGCTTGAGCAAGGAACGATCCCCAAATCGCTTCTAAGATTACATATGTAAATATCAACTATTGAGCGCGGCGCGGGCCGTCAAGCGCCACAGTTGAGATGACGAAGAGCGCCGGCAAACCCGGCCGAAACAAGGCGGAGGCACAGGCGATGCGACGGACGGCCCTGTTGGCGCGATGGATCGTGGGCGTCTCGGCCCTGCTGCTGTCCGCCGGCGCCGCCCTCGCCCAGACGCCGGTGCGGGCGAAGGTCGAGAGCGGGGTGCTCGTCGGCGAGGCGACCGAGCGCGCGAACGTGTTCCGCAACATCCCCTTCGCCGCCGCCCCGGTCGGCGACCTGCGCTGGGCGCCGCCCCGGCCGGCGCCCAAGTGGCGGGGCGAGCGCGAGGCCGTGAAGGCCGGCCCCTCCTGCCCGCAGGTCATGAACGCCGACGGCTCGCCCAACCTCGGCAGCGCCAACGGCCCGACGTCCGAGGACTGCCTGCAGCTCAACGTCTTCGCGCCCAAGGCGGCCAAGGGCGCGCCGGTCATGGTCTGGCTGCACGGCGGCGGGCACCGCACGGGCGCCGGCTGGATCTACGACGGCCAGAACTTCGCCCGCGACGGGGTGGTGCTGGTGGCGATCAACTACCGCCTGGGCGCCCTGGGCTACTTCGCCCATCCGGCCCTGACCAAGGCGGCGGGCCGCGAGCCCACCGGCAACTTCGGCCTGATGGACCAGATCGCGGCGCTGAAGTGGGTGCAGCGGAACATCCGCGCGTTCGGCGGCGATCCGAAGAACGTCACCGTCTTCGGCGAGAGCGCGGGCGGCGTCAGCACCCTGGCGCTGCTGGCCACGCCATCGGCCAAGGGCCTGTACCGCCGCGCCATCGTGCAGAGCGGCGTCGGCTGGTTCGAACCCGTCACTCTGGCGCAGAAGGAGGCCCAGGGCCTCGCCGCGCTGGAGAAGGCGGGCGTCCCCCGCGCGGCGGCCGCAGCCGACCTGCGCGCCCTGCCGGTGGAGACGCTGGTCGGCCTGGAGGGCGAGCCCCAGCCGTTCGTGGACGGCAGGCTGCTGAAGGAGACGGCCACCCAGGCCCTGGCCCGCGGCGCCTTCGACGACGTGCCGCTGATCATCGGGTCGAACTCGGGCGAGGACTCGCTGATGGGGTTCCGGCCGCTGGGGCCGGCGGCGGCCGCGCTCGTGCCCGCGGCGGTCAGGCCCGTCTACGCCGACGAGGCGGCCAAGGGCGACGACGCCCTGGCCCGCGCGGTCTTCACCGACCGCGTGTTCGGCGCGCCGGCCCGCTGGGTCGCCGCCCGCGCGTCGGGCGGACAGCCCGCCTGGCTGTACCACTTCTCCTACGTCGGCTCGCGGTTCCGGCCGATGCTGACCCGCGCCGCCCACGCCGCCGAGATCCAGTACGTGTTCGAGTACTGGGGCCGCCGCACGCCCCTCAGCGCGGTCAGCCCCGACGACAGGGCCATGGCCGACCTGATGCACGCCTGCTGGGTGGCCTTCGCCAAGGCCGGCGCGCCGACCTGCGGGACCGAGCCCTGGCCTGCCTACGACCCCAAGGCCGACGTCCTCATGGAGTTCGGCTCGCCCAGCGGCCTGCGGACCAACTTCCGCAAGCCCCAGCTCGACGCCCAGGAGGCCCAGGCCCTGCCGACGCTGGGGCTGGAAAAGACTCCGAACTGACTCGGCCGTGGGGCGTTCGAGTCCGGAATCCGGAGTCACCCCATGGCCACCCGTCCGACCTGGCAGGGCTACCTGCGCCTCTCGCTCGTGAGCTGCCCCGTGGCGCTCTACACAGCCACGTCCCGCGCCGGCGACGTCAGTTTCAACATGCTCCACAAGGAGACGATGAACCGGATCCGGATGGTCCCGACCGATCCGGAGACCGGGCCGGTCGACCGCGCCGACATCGTCAAGGGCTACGAGATCGAGAAGGACCACTACGTCGTCGTCACCGACGACGAGATCAGGAACGTCCGCCTGGACACCACGCGCACCCTCGACATCGAGCGGTTCGTGGACGAGGCCGACATCGACCGCCTCTACTGGAACGACCCCTACTACCTGGCCCCCGACGGCGACATGGCGGTCGAGGCGTTCACGGTCATCCGCCAGGCGATGGAGAAGGCCGGCAAGGTCGCCCTCGGCCGCCTGGTGATGCACCAGCGCGAACGGCTGATGGCGCTGGAACCGCGCGACCGCGGCATCGTCGCCTACACCCTGCGCTCCAACCGCGAGGTGCGCGACGCCGGCGAGGTGTTCGACGCCATCCCGGCCCACAAGCCCCCCGCCGCCATGGTCGACATCGCCGCGAAGATCATCCAGCAGCAGGAGGGCCCCTTCGACCCCAGCCAGTTCAACGACCGCTACGAGGACGCCCTGCGCGCCCTGATCCGCGAGAAGGAGAAGGGCCACGGCGTGAAGAAGGTCGACGAGCCGAAGGAGGCCGAGGTCATCGACCTGATGGAGGCCCTGAAGCGGAGCCTGGGCGGGGCCGGGGATCGCCGCAAGCCAGCAGCCCGCAAGGCCGCCGGGCCGGCTCGCAAGCCCGCCCGGAAGCCTGCGGCCAGGAAGCGGGCCTGACCCTCGGCTACAGCTCCCGCCCCAGATACTTCTCGACCTGACGCCTCTCCCAGTCGGCGCCGAGGAAGGGGATGAACTGGAAGACGGCCGCGCCGTGGGCCATGACCCCAAGCCCCCAGCCCAGCGCGGGCCAGACGAACCAGAGGTACTGCGGATAGCCCACCAGGTTGATGGCGGCGAGGATCGCCATGACCACCACGTACTGGGTCAGGTGCACGTAGAACCCCTTCACCTTGCGCACATGCGCGAGGGCCAGGGCCTCGTCCGGCGGCAGGGCGGCGGATGAGTGGGGAGAGCGGGCGGCGTCCATCGAAGGCTCCTTCAGGCTGTCGAGGTCGGTGTCGAAGACCGCCGCCAGGGCCTTGAGGGTCTCGAGGCTGCCGGGCTGGCCGCGCTCGAGGCGTTGGACGGTGCGCACGCTGACGCCCGAGATTTCGGCGAGCTGCTCCTGGGACCAGCCCCGTTGCAGCCGCATCTTCTGGATCAGAATGCTCACGTCGTTCGTCCTCGCGTCCCTTGCGGTGATCGCCGCCAGACTGGACGCCGGCCGCATTGGGCGGCCACGACAGCGACCCGTCAATCACCCGACAGCGGGGCGTCAGGGAGGCGACAACGGCGGCGTCAGGTTGGGGCGGACGGACGGAGTCGACCCTGCCGGATCCTCAGGCCGGCTGGGGCGCGGCCGGGGGCTTCGGCCGGCCGCCGAGGCGGTCGGCGAGGGCGAACACGAACGGGTTCAGGCTGATCGACAGCAGCGCCGCAGCGAGGATCAGGTCATGGGTTCCGCGGCTGAGCGCCCCGAGCGTGACGCCAAGGCCCGCAAGTATGAACGAGAACTCGCCCACCTGCGCCAGGCTGGCGGCGACGGTCAGGCTGGTCGACCGGTCGAGCCGGAAGATGGTGGTGATCGCCAGGGCGGCGATGGACTTGCCCAGCAGCACGATGCCCAGCACCGCGACCACGGCCAGTGGCTCGCGCAACAGGACGGTCGGGTCGAACAGCATCCCCACCGAAACGAAGAACAGCACGGCGAAGGCGTCGCGCAGCGGCAGCGACCGCTCGGCGGCGTTGTGGCCCAGCGGCGAGCCGTTCAGGACCAGGCCCGCGACGAAGGCGCCCAGGGCGAAGCTGGCGCCGAACACCTCGTAGGCGATCCAGGCGATGCCCAAGGCGATCGAGAGAACGCCCAGGGTGAACAGCTCGCGCGAGCGGGTGTGGGCGATGCGGACCAGCAGCCAGGGCAGCACCTTGCCGCCCACCACCAGCATCAGGCCCACGAAGACCGTGACCTTGAGCAGGGTCCAGCCGACCTGGCCCCAGACGGCGGCGGGCTCGCCTGAGCCGGCCCCGAGCAGCAGCGGCAGCAACACCAGGGCGACGACGATCACCAGGTCCTCGACGATCAGCCAGCCCACGGCGATACGCCCGACCTCCGACTTGACCTGTTTGCGCTCCTCCAGCGCGCGGATCAGCACGACGGTCGAGGCGACCGACAGGGCGAAGCCCAGCAGGCCCGCCTCGATGTGCGGCAGGCCCATGACGCGGCCGAGGCCCCAGCCGAGCGCAGTCGCGGCGGCGATCTGCGCCAAGGCGCCCGGCACGGCGACCTTGCGGACCTCCATCAGGTCCTTCGGCGAAAAGTGGAGGCCGACGCCGAACATCAGGAGGATGACGCCGATCTCCGCGAGCTGCGGCGCCAGGGTCGTGTCGGCCACGTAGCCGGGCGTGAACGGCCCGACCACCACGCCGGCGAGCAGATAGCCGACCAGCGGCGACAGCTTCAGCCGGTTGGCGAGCATCCCGAGGATGAAGGCGAGCACGAAGCCGCCGACGAGCGTGAGGATCAGGCTGTCGGCGTGCGGCATCCAGGCTCCGGCCAAGGTGAAAGGAAGTCCCTTAGTTGGACTTCCTGGCCGTGGTTACAACCCACCTACGGGAACGTGATCCCGGAAAAATCACCCGGATGGCGCGCTCAGCGCCCGCGGCGGATCTGCGCCGACTCCTCGGCGAGGCTCTTGATCTCGCGGATCGCGTCCTCGGCCGGACCTTTCAGCGCCTGGAACGCGGCGTCCTCCAGCGGGCCCGAGGTGAAGCTGAGCACGGTGTTGCTGTTGGCCGCGGTGATCTCGAAGGCTTCCGAGAACGAGCGGCCGGCCGTGGCCACGGCTTCCGTGTAGTCGAACTTGAGCAGGCGCTCGGGCTGGAACGCGGCCACCGCGCCGCTGGCGCGCGTGCTGCCGTCGGGGGCGCGCCAGACGACGGCGTCGCCTTCCCGCCAGGAGGTGCGGATCGAGATCCCGTCCCCGTAGGCGGCCGCCCACTCGCGGACGAGTTCGGGGTTGGTCAGGACGCGCCACACTTCCCGCGGCGGGGCGTCGATCTCGAGGGTCTGCTTCAGGGTGCGCATGGCGACCGTCTCGTGAACTGGGGGGAGGGATGTCCCTGAAACTGCGATCTCCCCCGACTGGATGCAGGGGTTAATCGCAGAGGTTGAGCCACACCCTTGTTTATCCAAGGACTTGGGCCTTCTGCGGGCAGCGCGCTTCAACCGCTGGGAACATGTCACAAGCGTTACGGTCGCGGCTCCTGCGCCGCGACCTGACAGAATGTCGCAGTCAAGCTTAACGCGCCCGGGGGTGCGGGCCGCGGGTCAGGACCAGGGGCCGACGTGCCGGCTGCCCGTGAGCGGCACGGCCGTGCCCCGGGCCGGCGCGGCGGGCCGTCCGGCGAGGTCCATCAGCGCGGCCACGCGGTTCTGCGTCGACGGGTGGGTCGAGAACAGGTTGTCGCCCATGCCGCCGGCCAGCGGGTTGATGATGAACATGTGCGCCGTGGCCGGATTCCGCTCGGCGTCCGGGTTGAAGTAGCCGCCCTTGGCGTAGGCCTCGATCTTCTGCAGGGCCGACGCGAGCGCCGCCGGGTCGCCCGAGATCTCGGCGCCGGCGCGGTCGGCCTCGTACTCGCGGCCGCGGCTGATGGCCATCTGCACAAGGGAGGCCGCGATCGGCCCGACCACGGCGATGACGATGGCGCCGATCAGGCCGGTGGGCCGGCCCTCCTCGTCGCGGCCGCCGAAGAAGAACGCGAAGTTGGCCAGGGCGCCGATGGCGCCGGCGATGGTGGCCGTGACCGTCATGGTCAGGGTGTCGCGGTGCTTCACGTGCGCCAGCTCGTGGGCCATCACGCCGCGGATCTCGCGCCGGTCCAGCATGGTCAGCAGGCCCCGGGTGGCCGCGACGGCGGCGTGCTGCGGGTCGCGGCCGGTGGCGAAGGCGTTCGGCTGGTCCTGGTCGATCACATAGATCTTCGGCGCCGGCATGCCCGCGCGGGCCGCCAGTTCGAGGGTGTCGTTCACATAGTTGCGGATCAGCGGTTCGGGGTGGCCCGCGTCCACGGGCTGGGCCCGGTACATGGACAGCACGATCTTGTCGGCGTTCCAGTAGCTGATCAGGTTCATGGCCCCGGCGAACACCAGCGCCACGACCATGCCGGTCGCGCCGCCGATCATGTAGCCCGCGCCGACGAACAGCGCCGTCAGGGCCGCCAGAAGGGTGAAGGTGCGGAGATGGTTGCGCATGGCCCGCAATATGGGGCGAGCTCTACGCGTATGGAAGGGGGTGTACGCGTATGAATCTCAGCTCGCGACCGCGAGCTGTTCTTCCGGCGTGTTCATCTCGCGCAGGAGGTTTTCCATGTCGTCCGCTGGCATGGGCCGGGCGAAGTAGTAGCCCTGCATGCGGTCGCAGCCGGCCGAGCGCAGGAAGAGGGCCTGGGCCTCGTGCTCGACGCCCTCGGCGGTGATCCGCACGCCCAGGGCGCGGGCGGCGTGCAGCAGCGAGGCGACCAGCTTGGACACGCGCGGGTCGCGGCCGACGTCGTCGATCAGCGACCGGTCCAGCTTCACCGTCTGGATGGGCAGGTGCATCAGCGCCCGCAGGTTGGAATAGCCGGTGCCGAAGTCGTCGAGGGCGACGTTCACGCCCTTGGCGGCCAGCCGCTCGATATGACGGCGGGCCAGGCCCAGGTCGCTCAGCAGGAAGGTCTCGGTGATCTCGACGCTGAGCGCCGTGGCCGGCAGCGCGGTGCGCGCGAGGCGCCCGATCAGCTTGCGCGAGAAGCCGGGGTCCAGAAGGTCGCGCGGGCTTACGTTGCACGCCACCACGTCGATCAGGCCTTCCGACACCCAGGGCGCGGCGCGGGCGCAGGCCGCCTCGAAGACCGCCTCGTCGATGGTGCGGATCAGGCCGAGCTCCTCGGCCATGGGGACGAAGGCGGCTGGCGACAGCAGGCCCTGCTCGGGGTGACGCCAGCGGGCGAGGACCTCGACGCCGACCATGCGGCTGGTCATGGCGTCGACGATCGGCTGGAACCAGGGCTCGATCTCGCCGGCCGGGATGGCGCGGCGCAGCTCGGCTTCCAGGGTGCGCCGGCGTTCGCTCTCGGCGCGCAGTTCGGCGTCGAAGCTTGACCAGCGGCGGCCGCCGCCGGCCTTGGCCCGATAGAGCGCCATGTCGGCGAACCGCTGCAGGTCCGCCGCGTCCTGGGCGTCCTTCGGAAACACCGCCACGCCCACCGATCCGCCGGGCGACAGGGCGCGGCCGTAGATGGATTGCTGCTGGCCCAGGATCCCCACCAGCCGCTCGGCGCGGAGCGCCACGTCCGGAGTGTCGGAGATCACGGCGAATTCGTCGCCGCCCAGGCGGGCGATCAGTTCGCCGGGCCCGGCGTCCTCGCGCAGGCGCTGGCCGACCTCGGCCAGCAGCAGGTCGCCGGCATGGTGACCCAGGCTGTCGTTGAGGCTCTTGAAGCGGTCCAGGTCGATGACGAACAGCGCCAGGCTGGTCCCGCGCTCACGCGCCGCCTCGAGCCGTTCGCAGAGCCCCGAGGTGAAGGCGCCACGGTTCACGAGACCGGTCAGCGAATCGGTCTGGGCCAGCCGCAGGGTCATGGCCCGTTCGGCTTCCAGCTCCGCGACGCGCGCGGCGAGTTCGGCGAGACTGTTGGACAGGGGCGGCACGTGGCGGCGTCTGAATGGTCCTGGTTCAGACGCGAGCTTGCCGCCGATTGGGCTAACACGCGGTTGAGCGACAGGGTTTACAGACGTTAGGACGCAGGCGCCCGCCAGCATGCGGACCGCAAGAGTGGAAACCGGTGCTGTGACCGGATCGCGCCCGGGATATCGGGTCGGGCCCTTGGTCCCGTTCAAATGGTCGAATTTGAACGGGACAGGGTCTCGGGCGCCCGCGACCGGAGTATCAGATCGCGGCGCGGTTCGCCGGCGGCTCGACCGACCAGATCTTCTCGATGTTGTAGAAGCTGCGGACCTCGGGCCGGAACAGGTGCACGACCACGTCCCCGGCGTCGATCAGCACCCAGTCGGCGCTGGGCAGGCCTTCGACGCGGCAACGGCCGTAGCCGGCCTCCTTCAGCGCGCGCAGCAGGTGATCGGCCATGGCGCCGACATGCCGCTGCGAGCGGCCGGACGCCACGATCAGCCCGTCGGCGACGGGGCTCTTGCCTTTGAGGTCGATGAAGACGACGTCCTGGGCCTTGTCGTCGTCGAGCCGGGCGAGGATCAGGTCCTCGATGGCGGTGTCCCGACTCTGGTCAGAGGAGGCGCCGGCGTCGGCCGGGGCCTCATGCGTCGCACCGGACGCGGATTCGCGGTTCAGCGGGGTAGCTCCTTTGATGTCCTCGCTGGGACCACCCTAGCACAGGCCGGGGCCGCGGTCAGGCGCCCTCTCGGCCGCCTCAAGCGGCAGAGCGGCGCAGGCGTTCCCGAAGCGCCGTCGAGGACTGGAAATTGAAGCGGCCGAACAGGAACACCCAGGCCGGGGTCGGGCTGCCGGGCAGGCGGATCGCGCTCTGCGAGGGCAGGCGATAGCGGGCGAACCGGTGCGCTGCGGGCGAGAACCGGCTCTTCAGCGAGATCCAGGGGCGGGAGACCACGGCCACCGGGACCTCCTGCATGATCTGGGTCCAGCCCTTCCAGCGGTGGAAGGAGGCGAGGCTGTCGGCGCCCATGATCCAGACGAAATGCACGCCGGGGAAGCGGGCCTTCAGCGACCGGATGGTGTCGATGGTGTAGGCCGAGCCCAGCAGGGTCTCGATCTCGGTGACGATCATGCCCGGCCCCTGCGCGACCGCGCGGGCGCCGGCGATGCGATGGGCCAGGTCCGCGGTCTCGTGCCGCGACTTGAGCGGATTCTGCGGCGACACCAGCCAGATCACGCGGTCCAGGCCCAGGCGACGCTTGGCCGTCTCCGCCACGTGGGCGTGGCCGTCGTGGGCCGGGTTGAACGAGCCGCCGTAGAGCCCGACCTTCATGCCGCGCTTGAGCGTGAATCCGAGGCGCTGCGCCCGGGGGCGACCTGCGATCGGCGCGCGGCGCGCCGGGCCTGCGAACCACATCCGCCGGAACTCAGCCGGCGCGGGGCGGGGTGGGCGCGCCCCCGCGGTCGAGGTCGAGGTCGGTCTGGCGTACGCGCGCCCGGACGGTGAAGACGCCGTCTCCGGCCAGCACCCCGCCGCGGGCGAACAGGCGGCCGTTCTCCCAGTTGGAAAGTCCCAGCTCGGGCTTGTTGAGCGCGTACTGGCCGTCGACCCAGCGCGTGAAGCCGTCGCCGACGAACGGTGCGTCGACCGTGGCGTAGAAGCGCTCGTGCGCCGCCGCGTCCTCCGCGATCAGGGCGGCCGCGAAGCGTGGGCTGTGACGGTTGAAGAGGGCGACGGCCTCGGCGACGTCGGTGACGATCTTGAGAGTGACCTCGGGGGTCTCCTCCCACTCCCATTCCTCGCCCAGCCGGTCGTCGGCGATGGGTTCGGCCAGGGCCTCCTCTACCGGCCCCTCGGCGCGCAGGACGGTGGTCCGGGCGGTGCGCCAGCGCTCGGGCAGGCGGTCGAAGTCAGCCTCCGCCACATGCAGCTTGCAGCCGCGGCGACGCTGGCCGGCCTTTTCCAAGGCGTCGAGGAAGACCGGGATCAGCTCGTCCGCCCGGCTGGCCACGATGCAGCAGGTGTTCAGCGTGTTGCAGACCTTGCGGTCCAGCGAGTGGTAGGCGGCGGCGTAGAACCGGTCGGCGTCGGCGCTCGCGTCGGCCACCATCCAGGCGCCGCCGGTGCCGTGCAGGCTGACCGGGGTGCCGGCCTGGCGGGCGATGGCGCCGAGCTGGGCGACGGCAGGTCCGGACCCGCGCGCCACCGCCAGCGACAGCCGGCTGTCGGCGAACATGGCCCAGCCGGCGGCGTGCGCCGCGCTGTCCACCAGCGTCGCGGCGCCCTCGGGCAGGCCTGAGGCGGCCAGGGCCGGGTCCAGCGCCTCGGCGACGATGGCCCGGGCGGTGCCCAGGGCGTCGGAACCGATGCGGAAGACGACGGTGTTGCCCGCCCGGATCACGCCTGTGGCGTCGGCGAAAACGTTGGGCCGGCCCTCGAACACGAAGCCCACGACGCCCAGCGGCGCCATCACCTGCTCGACGCTCCAGCCCGCGTGGTCCACGCGCTCGAGCACCCGGCCGCGGGGCGGCTCGGCGTCGCGCCAGGCGCGCAGGCCGGCGATCATGTCGCGGCGCATGGCGTCGCTGGCGGCCAGCCGGGTGGTGGAACGACCGCGGGCGCGGGCGCTCTCGACGTCGGCGGCGTTGGCCTCGGCGATCCGGGCCCAGGCCGCGTCGTCCTCCAGCCGGCCGGCGAAGGCCTCGAAGAAGGCGGTGATGGCCGCGTCGGTCACCTCGCCCATGCGGGCGAAGGCGGCGGCGGCGCGCCCGACGGCGCCGGCCGCGGCGGCCTGTTCGCGCGCGGGGATGTGCAGCAGGTCGCCGGTGTCCTGCACCACGACGAGGCGGTCGCCCGCGCGGAAGGCGGCGGCCAGTTCGGGGCTCACATGGGCGACGCGGTCGCCGCCGAACGGGATCGCCTGGCCCGGCGCCAGCGCCTCCAGCCGTCCCCCGCTCCTCGATGCGCCGCCGTCGTCCACCTCGGACCTCTTATGCTCAATCTGAGCCTTACTACGCTCCCGAGGGAGGGTCGGCTACCCCGGCGCCGCCGCGTGAGCCGCCAGCGCCAGGTCGTCGGCGTGGACGAGGGGGCCGGACGTGTAGCCCAGCGCGCCTTCGATGGCGTCCGACTTCAGGCCGCAGATCCGGGCGGCGTGGTCCGACGGATAGCGGACGAGGCCGCGGCCGATCTCGCGGCCCTGCTCGTCGCGGACCAGCACGGCGTCGCCCTTGTCGAAGCGGCCCTCGACGGCGCGGACGCCCGCGGCCAGCAGGCTCTTGCCCTTGCGCACCGCCTCGGCGGCGCCCTTGTCGACGGTGAGCGCCCCGGCCGGGGAAAGCGAGCCGGCGATCCAGGCCTTGTAGGCGGCGCTCGGCGTCACCGCGGCCTCGATCACGGTGGCGGGCGCGCCGCCCTCGATGGCGGCCAGCGGCGAGGGCCGCTCGCCCAGGGTGATGATGGTGGCGCAGCCGGCGTGGCTGGCGATCCGCGCGGCCTCCAGCTTGGTGGCCATGCCGCCGGTGCCGACCCCGGCCGCGGCGTTGGCCCCGCCCGCCATGGCCTCGATCTCGGGCGTCAGGCGGCCGACGCGCGGGATCAGCGTGGCCGACGGGTCGCGGCGCGGGTCGGCGGTGTAGAGGCCGGCGACGTCCGACAGCAGCACCAGCGCCTCGGCGCCGACGAGCTGGGCCACGCGCGCCGACAGGCGGTCGTTGTCGCCGACGCGGATCTCCTCGGTGACCACCGTGTCGTTCTCGTTGATCACCGGGATGACGCCGAAGCCCAGCAGGGTCTCGACGGTCGCCCGGGCGTTCAGCCAACGCCGGCGCACCTCGGTGTCATCGCGGGTCAGCAGCACCTGGGCGCAGACGAAGCCCAGCGGGCCGAGCGCCTCCTCCCACGCGCGCATCAGCGCCGACTGGCCGGCGGCGGCGGCGGCCTGCTTTTCCGGCAGGGTCAGGGCCCGCTTGCCGAGGCCCATGCGGCGGCGGCCGATGGCCACGGCGCCCGACGAGACGATCAGCACCTGCTGGCCACGCGCCCGCAGCCGCGCCACGTCGGCCGCGAAGTCCGCGAGCCAGGCCGCGTGCGCGGCCCCGTCCGGCCCCACCAGCAGGGCCGAGCCGACCTTCACCACCACCCGGCGGGCGGTGGTCAGCTCGTGGAGCGGCGCCGTCGCGGTCAAGGCTTCCAGCCCTCGGGCTCGGCGCCCTCGGCGGCGACCTCGGCCTTGCGCCGGCGCACCAGCGCGAAGGCCTCGCGCAGCAGTTCGGTGACGCCCATGTTCGCCGCGCCGGACACCAGGCGCACCTCCACGCCGGCGGCGGCCTCCAGCTCGGCCTTCTTCGCGGCGCGGGTCTCCTCGTCCAGCGCGTCGATCTTGTTCAGCGCCAGGATCTCGGACTTGTCCTCCAGCCCCTCGCCATAGGCCTCCAGCTCGTGGCGGACCGTGCGCCAGGCCTTGCCCACATCCTCCTGCGTGCCGTCGACCAGGTGGATCAGCACGGCCGTCCGCTCCACGTGGCCGAGGAAGCGGGTGCCGATGCCGGCCCCCTCGCTGGCCCCCTCGATCAGGCCGGGGATGTCGGCGAGCACGAAGCGCTCGCCCGCCGACAGGTCGACCATGCCGAGGTTCGGCGCGAGGGTGGTGAAGGGATAGTCCGCGATCTTGGGCCGGGCGGCGCTGGAGGCGGCCAGGAAGGTGCTCTTGCCCGCGTTGGGCAGGCCCACCAGCCCCACGTCCGCGATCAGCTTCAGCCGCAGCCAGATGGCCCGCTCCTCGCCTTCGAGTCCGGGATTGGCGTGGCGCGGCGCCTGGTTCACCGGCCCCTTGAAGTGGGTGTTGCCGAAGCCGCCGTTGCCGCCCTTGCAGAGCAGGACGCGCTGGCCGGCATGGTCCATGTCGACGATGAGGGTCTTGTCCTCGTCCAGCACCTCGGTGCCCACCGGCACCTTCAGCACCACGTCCGCCCCTGCCGCGCCGTGGCGGTTGCGGCCCATGCCGTGGACGCCCGTGCCGGCCTTGAAGTGCTGCTGGTAGCGGTAGTCGATGAGGGTGTTCAGCCCCTCGACCGCCTCGATCCACACGTCGCCGCCGCGGCCGCCGTCGCCGCCGTCCGGGCCGCCGTACTCGATGTACTTCTCCCGCCGGAACGAGACGGCGCCCGCGCCGCCGTTGCCGCTGCGGACATACACCTTGACCTGATCGAGGAACTTCATCGGGACACCAGTCGAACGGTCAGGGCGGCGGCCAGCGACTTGGCGGCCGCGCCGGGCAGGAAGGGGACGACGCCGTCCATCAGGGCGGCCTTCGGGTTCATGAATGCGGCCAGGCCCGCCCAGCCGACGGCCAGGATGATGGCGTGGCCGGCGAGGAACAGGGCGGTGAGGGCGATCCAGCCGCGGGCCTTTTCGGCGCCGCGGCCACAGACCCAGGCCGCCGCCGCCATGCCGGCCAGGAAACCCGCCGTATGGCCGGTGAGCGCCTTCCAGCCGCCCGCTCCGCCCGCCAGCACCGGAAGGCCGAAGGCCGCCGCCGCCAGCCAGGCCAGCACGATCAGCAGGCCCAGCCGCGCGCCGAACAGGCCGGCGAGCACGCAGGCCACATAGGACTGCAGGGTGATCGGCACGGGCCCGATCGGAATCGAGACGAAGGAGGCGCCCCACAGGGCCACCACGCCGGCGACGATCGCCGCCGCCTGGTAGGGCGGGGCGTGCGAGGCGGATTTTCCTTTGCGGGCGCCGGCGGCGGTCATGAGGGGCGGTTATCACAACTGGCGCTCAGCGCCGTCAAAAATTGGAACCACGGAAGACGCGGAAGACGTGGAGGAGAAGGCGCTTCGCCTCTGTGTCCTTCCGTGTTTTCCGTGGTTTGGACGAACTCGGGTCGGACCGGCGTCAGGCCAGCCAGACCATCTTGCGGCTCGGGACCTTGCAGTCGCGGGCCAGGCAGTCCTGGGGCTCGACGTCTCCCGTGTAGAGGAAGCCCGCCTTGCACAGCACCTGCCCCGAGGCGGGGTTGTCGGCGAAGTGCCCGGCCCAGAGCACGTTGCGCCGCCAGTCGGCCTTGGCCCAGCGCAGCGCGCCGGTCAGCGCCTCGGTGGCGTAGCCGCGGCCCCAGAACGGGCGCCCCAGCCAGTAGCCGACCTCGGGTCGCCCCGGCTGCTTCTCGTGGAAGCCCAGCATGCCGACGAAGCCGAAGTCCCGGTGCTCGATGGCGAAGGTCGCCTCGCGCCTCGGGTCCTCGCGCGCGATCCGCGCCAGCCCTTCCTCCGCGTGTTCGACGGCGTAGGGGTAGGGCATGCGCGCCACGTTCCCGGCCACGCCGATGTCGTTGGCGAGTTCGGCCATCGCCGGGATGTCGGCGGCCGTGGGGCCGCGCAGGATCAGCCGTTCGGTCCCGATCGCGGGCCGGATATCGAGTGCGCACATCTTCCTACCTCCCGGCCCCTTCTGTTGGTCTGTGGGGGCCCAAAACGACAGCGGGGAGCCCGGCTGACCGGACTCCCCGCGAAAGGTCGTCTTGTGTCCGGTCCGCCTTTTTTGATGGGGCGGAACCGGATCAGAGAGGTTCCGCCTATTCGGCTGCGATGACCTTCTCTTGCGCCGGGACCACCGTGGCGTAGGTGCGGTTGTTTCGCTTGGTCACGAACTTCACCGCGCCGGTCACGAGCGCGAAGAGGGTATGGTCCTTGCCCATGCCCACGCCGTCGCCCGGCCAGAACTTGGTGCCGCGCTGACGCACGATGATCGAGCCGGCGTTGATCGCTTCGCCGCCGAACTTCTTCACGCCGAGACGGCGGCCCGCGGAGTCGCGACCGTTGCGCGAGGAGCCGCCAGATTTCTTGTGAGCCATTGTGTGCTCCTACTCTCTCTTGAGGGCGGGCCGATTACTCGGCGGCGCCTTCGTCCTTTTTGGCGGCGGCCTTCTTGGCAGCCGGCTTCTTGGCGGGCTTGGCTTCCTCGGCGGCGGCGTCCGCAGCCTTGGGGGCCTTGGCCTTGGCGGCCTTCGGAGCCGGAGCGGCTTCGGCGGCGGCCGCCGCGGCCTTCTTCGGCTTGTTCAGCGTCGCGAAATCGAGGCCGCGGGCGCGGGCGTCGAGCTCGGCCTTGGTGACCAGCGAGACTTCGCCGTCCCACTTGGTTTCCTTGCCGGCGGCGGTGATGCCGGTGACGCGCAGGACGCTCTCGGTCTGGCGGTGACCGCGGGTGCGGCGATAGCCCTGGCGGCGGATCTTCTTGAAGATCTTCACCTTGTCGCCCTTGCGGGTCTCGATCAGGGTGGCCGCGACCGACGCGCCGTCGATCAGCGGGGCGCCGACCGTCACGGCCTCGCCATCGCCCAGCATCAGGACCTCGCCGAACGCGACCTTCGCGCCGGGCTCGCCTTCCAGTTTTTCGACGACCAGCAGGTCGCCGGGCTGGACCCGGTACTGCTTGCCGCCGGTCTTGATCACCGCGTACATCGTTGCGCCTTTGTATTTCTTCTTGATTGAAAGCGTGTTCGCGCCCCCGAGGCGGGCCCGGGGACGAGGAGGCGCGGTTATACAGACGGGCCGGGGAGAGTCAACGGCGGCCGCCCGGCCGTGGGTCCGGCGCCGGTCGTCGCGCCATCCGGCGCCGGCCGGTGCGGCGGTTGCGCGCATCGGGGCGGCGGCGCCCCAACATGGGTAGGGGTGACCTATCGCGGCGGAGGCCGGAGATCTAGCCAGCCGCCCATGAGTTACACGGTCTTCGGCCTCCGCGGGGCGCTCGGGCGCGCCGCCAGCCATTCCACGCTCGATGGCGTCGTCGCCGAGCTGGCCGCCATGCGCGCCGCCGGCTTCGGCGACCTGAAGGTCGCCCGGCCCTACATGCCGCTGATCGCCGCCGAGGACTTCCTCGCCGAAGCGGGGCAGTTCGAAGCCGCCTGACCACGCGCGGCGCCCCGGCGTCGGTCCGGGCGTCTCAGTCGCAGCAGGCCTCCTCCATGTCGGCCAGGTGCCCGTCGCCGGCCGCGGGGCCCTCCAGCGTCGGCGGATGGGCCAGCACGGTGATGATCTCTGATCCGCGCTCCAGGGTGCGGTGCACCGGGCAGCGGTCGGCGATCTCCATCAGCCGCGACCTCTGGGTCGTGTCGAGTGGCCCGTGCAGCACGATCTCGCGGGCGAAGCGGTCGCGGCCCTCCAGCCCCGTGCGGGCGTGCAGCACCCGCACCTCCGTCCGCTCCAGCGGCCAGCCCTTTCGCTCGGCGTAGAGGCGCAGGGTCATGGCGGTGCAGGCGCCCAGCGCCGACGCCAGCAGGTCGTAGGGGTTGGGGCCCGAGCCGAGCCCCCCGGCCGCGACCGGCTCGTCGGCCAGGAAGGTCAGCCCCGGCGCCGCCACCTGGACCTGGAAGCGTCCGGCCCCGGTCTCGGAGACGGTGACGACGTCGGGATCGTGGGCGGTGGCGGGGGGAGTCATGGGCGGTCTCTCCGAAGGCATGCGCGATGAGGACCGACTTTTCGTCCGATCACCACGAAAAAGGCGGCCCGGATCGCTCCGGGCCGCCCGACTTCCGCAGATCCTGCGCGGATCAGTACTGCAGGCGCAGGGTCACGCCATAGGTGCGCGGGGCGCCCAGGAAGGCGTCGTACACGCTGATGGAGTCGTTGTTCTCGTCCACCTGGTACGGGCCGTTGAAGCCGACCTGGATGTAGTCCTTGTTGAACAGGTTGTTGGCCCACAGTTCGACCGTGACCCGCTCGTCCTCGGTGCTGAGACCCACGCGGCCGTTCACCAGGATCAGGTCGTCCTGCACCTTCGACGGATGCAGGTCGGAGCCGGTGTTGTACCGTGAGGTGTACTTGCCCGAGAGGTTGGCCTTGAACTTCAGGCCGTTGCTGAGCTCACGCTCGTAGGTGCTGGCCAGCGAGGCGGACCACATCGGCGCGAACGACAGCTGGGCGCCGGGCAGGCGGCGCAGGCTGTTGAAGCGCGACGGGTTGCTGAGATCGGCGGCCGTGAACGGCTTGATCTCGGTCTCGGCGTAGGTCACGCCGCCCTGCAGGGTCAGGCCGTCGACCGGCGGCAGGTAGATGAAGTCCAGGTCGACGCCCTTCGACACCACTTCCGGCAGGGTCTCGACCACGAAGGCCGTGCCGATGAAGGTGTTGAGCTGGAAGTCGGTGAACTTCTGGTAGAAGACCGCCGCGTTCAGCAGCAGCGACCGGTCGAGCCAGCTGGTCTTGGCGCCCAGCTCGTAGCTGTCGACGAACTCGCCCTTGAAGCCCGTGTCGGCGTCCGGACGGAAGTCCGGGCCCGTGGCCGTGACCACCACCAGGTTTTCGCGGTCGAGGTTGAAGCCGCCCGCCTTGTACCCGCGCGAGTAGGACGCGTAGGTCATGATGTCGGGGTTCCAGCGGTAGGCCAGCTTGGCCGTGCCGGAGAACTCCTCCTCGGTGCTCTTCTGCGTGAAGCGGCCCAGGGCGTCGAAATCGTTGTTCTGGGAGTTCAGGCAGAGGCCGCCGACGATGGTCGTGGCGGTGGTCGTGCCGACGAGGCGGGCGAGGTTGGCGAACGCCGCCTCACCCTGGTCGCAGGTCGAGCCCGTCGAGTTGTACTGGGCGCGCAGCTTCTTCTCGTCGCGCGTGAAGCGCAGGCCGACCGTCAGCTCGAGCTGCTCGGTGATCGAGAACGAGTTGTTGGTGAAGAGGGCGAAGGTGTCGCCGTTCTGCTTGTAGCGGTCGTCCGAACCCGTGCCCGCCTGCAGCGCCGTCCCGGGGGCGATGCCGATCAGCGCCGGCACGCCGCCGAGCACGCGGCCGGCGAAGTAGGGGTAGTAGTCCGTGCCGAAGCGCAGGACCGAACGGGTCTTCAGGTCTTCGCCGGCGTAGAAGCCGCCGACGAGCCAGTTCAGCTTGCCGTCCATGGCTTCGCCCGCCAGGCGCAGTTCCTGGCTGATCTGGCCGAACTCGACGAAGTTCGAGCCGTCGGCCGGGCGGTAGGCGATGTCAGCGGCGGTGAAGTCGCTGTCCTGGCCGGTTTCCGAGCGCCAGTTGCGGACCGCGGTGATCGAGGTCAGCTTCAGGCCATCGCCCAGGTCCCAGTTCAGCTCGGCCGAGACGCCCATGTCCTCGACGTCCTGGCTGGTCGGCCGGTTGGCGTAGCCCTGGCGGTCGAACGGCGTGGACGTGGTGTCCAGCGAACCGGGACGGACCAGGTTGATCAGGTTGGCGCGGCTGTTGGCGGCCTGGCCGACCGACAGCTGGGTGCCGACGCAGCAGTTCTCGTCGCGCTTGGTGTAGTCGGCGATGAAGCGGATGCTCACGTCGTCGGTGGCGTCCACGTCCAGCATCCCGCGGACCGTGTAGAAGTTCTGGTCGTTGTCGCGGGTCTTGGTGCGCGGGCCGGGGCCCGTGATGATGTGCTGGTAGCCGTCGCGCTGGCGCGTGCCGGCGAACAGGCGGCCGGCGACCTTGTCGCCCAGCGGGCCGCTGACCGAGGCGGTCAGGCCCATCTGGTTGTAGTTGCCGTAGGTCGCTTCGCCTTCGGCGGTGAAGTCGCGGGTCGGGCCGGCGGTGACGACGTTGATGACGCCCGCCGAGGTGTTCTTGCCGAACAGGGTGCCTTGCGGGCCCTTCAGCACTTCGATGCGGCTCACCTGGCCGAGGTCGCCGAACGACACGCCGTTACGCGGACGGTAGACGCCGTCGATCACCACGCCGACCGAGGACTCCAGGCCGGGGTTGTCGCCCACGGTGCCGACGCCGCGCACGCGCGCGGTCACGACCGTTTCGTTGGACGTGGAGGTGACGGTCAGGCCGGGCGTCAGCACGGTCAGGTCGCGGATGTCCTTCACGCCCGCGTCCTTCAGCAGCTCGCCGCTGACGGAGGTGACCACGATCGGCACGTCCTGCAGGCGCTGCTCACGCTTCTGGGCGGTGACGACGATTTCCTGGATCTCGCGCCCGGTGTCTTCCTGGGCGGCGGCGTCCTGGGCGGAGGCGGCGGACGCAAACGCGCCTGCCAGCACGACGGCGAGCGCCGTCGTGCGGTACAGCATTTGGGATTTCATCTCGGTTCCTTCTCCCGGGGCGGCCGGTTTATGGGGAGGTCCGACCTGCTCCGACGGGGGCGCCGCTACGCGCGCGATCCCTTATGTGCAAAGGGATTGCGACGTTCTTCGAACCACTTTTCGACAGTGTTGCCGGAAGGTCACGATTCCGTCCCGGCTTGACACGTCCGAGGGCGGGGCGCGCATTTTTGACAGAACATGAGGTGTGGAATGCGAGTTCGATCGGCCATCGTCGGCCTGGCGCTGCTGGCCGGGGCCTGCTCCGACCGCGAGCCGGCCAGGGCCCCTGCCGCGGCCTCGCCCGCGCCGCCGC
>JBKOYY010000058.1:0-17096 GCA_046725615.1 Pseudomonadota bacterium | reverse complement strand
GTCGATGACGATCAGGGCGCCGGGATAGACCACATGCGCCCCGATGGCGTTCACCAGCCGGTCGGCGCCGGCCTCGGACGGCTTGTCGATCCGGACCGGAATGCCCAGGTCGACGTTCTCGCCGATCACCAGCGGCTCCACATGAAGGTACCGCCGCGCCAGGTTGCGCAGGTTGAAGATCGACTGCGGCACCACGCTGGAGACGATGCATCCGTCGAAGGCGCTCAGCGTCAGCCCGGCCATGTTCAGCAGTTGCGACAGCCAGACGGCGTACTCGTCCGCCGTGCGACTGGAGTCCGTCGCCGCGCGCCACTGGGCCGTCCAGCGCTCCCCGTCGTGCACGGCGAACAGCGTGTTGGTGTTGCCCTGTTCGATCGCCAGCAGCATCGCCTCAGCTCTCCCCGAAGAACACGTCGCCAGCGGTTATCCGCTCCAGCCCGCCGTCGTCCAGCCTCAGCCGCAGGGCGCCGTCGGGATCGAGCCCCTCGGCCACGCCGGTCAGGGTGCGGTTGGGCAGCCGCGCCTCGCACCGCTGTCCGATGCCGGTGGCCCGTTCGGACCAGCCGGCGGCGATGGCTGCGAAGCCCTGCGTCGCCCAGGCCGTGCGCCAGCGCTCGAACGCGCCCGCCAGCACCTCGAGCGCCGCCAGAGGCTCAGGCGGCGGCTCGACCATGAACTCGGCGAAGGCGACCGCGGGCCGCTCCACGTCCTGCGGCGCGTGGGCGAGGTTCACGCCGATCCCGACCGCGAGCCAGAGGCGCCCGTCCGGGCGCGCCCCGGATTCAATCAGGATGCCCACCGCCTTGCGTCCGTGCACCAGGACATCGTTGGGCCACTTCAGCCGCGCCGCGCCTACGCCCAGGCACGCGTCCGCCAGGTCACAGGCCGCGAGGGCCGCGACGAACGACAGCTGCGCCGCCTCGCCCGGCGGTCGGTCAGTCACGGTCAGGAGGGTGGCGGCCAGGTTCCCGCGCTGGGTCGACCAGGCCCGGCCGCGGCGGCCCCGGCCGGCCGTCTGCAACGCGGCGGTGATCCACACCGGCCCGGCTGCCCCCGCCTCGGCGCGTCGCCGCACCTCCGCGTTGGTGGAGTCGAGCTCGTCGTAGGCCTCGATCGGCGGGTGAAGCGCCAACGAAGGCTCAGGCCAGGCCGAACGCGTGCGCGGCCTTGGCCACCGCCGGGTCCAGCCAGGTCAGGGCCACCAGCACCGCCGGGAAGGCGAACAGGGCCAGGACCACGGCCACGGCCTTGGCCTCGATCGGCGGCTTGTCGGTAGCCCCGACGCTGCCGTCGAACCACATCGCCTTGATCAGGCGCAGGTAATAGAAGGCGGCCACCACGGAGCCCACGAGACCGATCACCGCCGGTCCCCAGAGCCCCGCGTCCAGCGCGGCCTTGAACACATAGTACTTCGCCCAGAAGCCCGAGAACGGCGGCAGGCCGAGCGCCGAGAGCGAGAAGGCCGTCATGGCCAGGGCCAGGGCCGGACGCTCCTTGATCAGGCCCGCCATGTCCTCGATCGTCTCCATCGACCGGCCCTGGCGCGAGAGCGCGGTCAGGCAGGCGAAGAAGCCCGTCACGTCGATCATGTAGAGGACCATGAACATCAGCATGGCCTGCACGCCCTCGCTGGTGCCCGAAGCGAGGCCCAGCACCGCGTAGCCGACGTTGGCGATCGACGAATAGGCCCAGAGGCGCTTGAGGTTCTTCTGCACGAGACCGGCGAAGGCGCCGACGGTCACCGAGGCCAGGGCGATCACCACCAGCACCTGCTGCCACTGGCCCGCGGCCGCCGGGAAGGCGTCGCCGAGCACACGGGCGAACAGGACCATGGCGGCCAGCTTCGGCGCGGCGGCGAAGAAGGCCACGACCGGCGTCGGCGCCCCCTCGTACACGTCCGGCGTCCACATGTGGAACGGCGCGGCCGAGACCTTGAACGCCAGGCCGCAGATCACGAAGATCAGCCCGAACAGCAGGCCGGTGTTCGCCTGCTGCCCCGCGGCGACGGCGATGTCGCTGTAGAGCGTCGAGCCGGCGAAGCCGTAGATCAGGCTCGAGCCGTACAGCAGCAGGCCCGACGACAGCGCGCCCAGCACGAAATACTTCAGGCCCGCTTCCGAGGCCTTGCCGTCGTCGCGGTGCATGGCCGCCAGGACGTACAGCGCCAGGCTGTGCAGTTCGACGCCCACGTACAGCGAGATCAGGTCGCCGGACGAGGTCATCATGCCCATGCCCAGGGCGGCCAGCACGATCAGCACGGGGAACTCGAAGTTCCGGACGCCGCGGCGCTCGAACCAGGGCTGGCCGAGCGGGATCGCCACGGCCGAGGCCAGGTAGATCGCCACCTTCGAGAAGGCGGCCGCCGCGTCGGCCACGAGGCCGCCGCCGAAGGCCACGCCCAGCGGCTGCGTCGCCGCGGCATAGGCCGCGACCAGCAGGGCCACGACGGCCGCGCCGCCGATCAGCGATGTCTGCTTGGGCGCGAAGGCCCCGGCCACCAGCAGGGCCAGCGCCGCGAGGGCCAGGATCAGCTCAGGATAGGCGTGCGCCAGGTCGGCGGAGATCATTCTCTTAGGCCCCTCACCCGCCGATCGCCGCCTGGTAGACCCGCACGAGCTGGTCCACCGAGGCGTTCGTCAGGTCGAACACGATGTTGGGCTGCACGCCCATGTACAGGGTGGAGACGATCAGCGGCGCGAAGATCGCCACCTCCCGCCATTCCAGGTCGGTGATCGTCTGAAGCTTCGGGTTGGTCATCGTCCCGAACACCACGCGCCGATACAGCGTCAGCATGTAGACGGCCGACAGGATCACGCCGGTCGCCGCCAGGATCGCCGTCCAGGTCGACACCTGATAGGCGCCGGTCATCGACAGGATCTCGCCGACGAAGCCCGAGGTGCCCGGCAGGCCCACGTTGCCCATGCTGAACAGCAGGAACACCGCAGCGTACCAGGGCATGCGGGTGACGAGCCCGCCGTAGAAGGCGATCTCGCGGGTGTGCATCCGATCGTAGATCACGCCGACGCAGAGGAAGAGCGCGCCCGAGATCACCCCGTGGCTCAGCATCTGGTAGATGGCGCCCTGCTCGCCGGCGAGGTTGCCGGAGAAGATGCCCATGGTGACGAGACCCATGTGGGCCACCGACGAATAGGCGATCAGCTTCTTCACGTCGGTCTGCCGGAACGCGACCAGCGAGGTGTAGATCACCGCGATCACGCTCATGGCGAAGACCAGCGGGGTGAACATCTCGGACGCCTGCGGGAACATCGGCAGGCTGAAGCGCATGAAGCCGTAGCCGCCCATCTTCAGCAGGATGCCCGCCAGGAACACCGAGCCGGCCGTGGGCGCCTCGACGTGGGCGTCGGGAAGCCAGGTGTGCACCGGCCACATCGGCATCTTCACGGCGAACGAGGCGAAGAAGGCCAGCCACAGCCAGGTCTGCGCCTCGGCGGCGAACGGATGGGTCATCAGCTCGGGGATCGAGCTGGTCCCGGTCGAGCCGATCATCCACAGGATCGCCGCCAGCATCAGGACCGAGCCGAGCAGCGTGTAGAGGAAGAACTTGAAGGCCGCGTACACCCGCCGCGCGCCGCCCCAGATGCCGATGATCAGGAACATCGGGACCAGCCCGAACTCGAAGAAGATGTAGAACAGCACCAGGTCCAGCGCGCAGAACACGCCGATGACCAGCGTCTCCAGGATCAGGAACGCGATCAGGTACTCATGGACCCGCTTCTCGATCGACTTCCAGGACGCCGCGATACAGAGCGGCATCAGGAAGGCGGTCAGCAGGACGAACAGCACCGAGATGCCGTCCACGCCCATGCGATAGGCCAACACGCCGAACCAGGGCGCCTCTTCCACGAACTGGAAGCCGGGGCTGGCGGGGTCGAACTGGGCGACCAGCAGGACCGACAGCGCCAGGGTCGCCAGGGTGGTGATGAAGGCGATCCACTTGGACGCTTCGACCGTCTTGGTCTCGTCGGCGCGCGACGACAGGCGCAGGGCCAGGATGCCCAGCACGGCCACCAGCGGGGCATAGGTGATGAGGGAAAGAAGCGGCATCAGTTCAGATCCCTCACGCGGCCCAGGCCCACAGGGCGAAGGTCAGTAGACCCGCGACCCCGAGCAGCATCACGAAGGCGTAGTGGTAGAGGTAGCCCGACTGCAGCCGACCGGCGCCCTTGCCCACCTGGACCGACAGCGCCGAAACCCCGTCGGGGCCCAGCCCGTCGATGAGCTTCTGATCGCCGCCCTTCCAGAACAGGTCGCCCAGGAACTTCGCCGCGCGGACGAAGGTGGCCTGGTACAGCTCGTCGAAGAACCACTTGTTGTAGAAGAAGGTGTAGAGCAGCCCGTTGTTGGCCGCGAGCTTCGCGCCCAGGCCTTCGCGCCAGATGTACATGTAGGCCGCGACCAGCAGGCCGCCCACCGACACCACCAGCGGCGCCCAGATCACCCAAAGCGGCGCATGATGCTCGGCCCCGGCGTGCTCGGCCGGCAGGTTGAAGATCGCCCCGCGCCAGAACTCGCCGCTCTCGCCGCCGATGAACTGGTGGTGGAAGGCGAAACCGGCCGCGATGGCGCCCAGCGACAGGACCAGCAGCGGGATGCGCATGGTCCACGGGCTCTCGTGCGGCAGGTGGTCGCCGTGGCCGTGACCATGGTGCGCCTCGGGTAGCGGCTCGTCGTGCGTCTCATGCTGGGCATGGCTCGCATGGTCGTCGTGGCCGTCGTGCGCGTGGTCGCGGTTGTGCCAGTGATGCTCGAGGTCTTCGGGGGTCCAGCGGGCGTGGCCGTTGAACGTGAAGAACGCGACGCGCCAGGAGTAGAAGGCGGTCAGGCCGGCCACCAGGATGCCGATGGCGAAGGCGAAGTAGCCCACCGGGTGCCCCGCCCCGCCCGCCTCGTACGCGGCGTGGATGATGGCGTCCTTGGAGTAGAAGCCGGCGAAGCCGAGCTCCACCCCGGGGATGCCGAGACCCGTGATCGCGATCGTGCCGATGGTCATCACCGCCCAGGTGATCGGCAGGTACTTCTGCAGCGCGCCATAGCGGCGCATGTCCTGCTCGTGCGCCATGCCGTGGATCACCGAGCCGGCGCCCAGGAACAGCAGCGCCTTGAAGAAGGCGTGCGTGAACAGGTGGAACATCGCCGCCTGGTACGCGCCCACGCCCGCGGCGAAGAACATGTAGCCGAGCTGCGAGCAGGTCGAATAGGCGATCACCCGCTTGATGTCGTTCTGCGTCAGGCCGACCGTCGCGGCGAACAGGGCCGTGACCGCACCGATCACCGTGACGATCGTCTTCGCCACCGGGGCGTATTCGAACATCGGCGACAGCAGGCAGACCATGTAGACGCCGGCCGTCACCATCGTGGCCGCGTGGATCAGCGCCGACACGGGGGTCGGGCCTTCCATGGCGTCCGGCAGCCAGGTGTGCAGGAAGAACTGCGCCGACTTGCCCATGGCGCCGACGAACAGCAGCGCGCAGGCCAGGTCGATCAGCGAGAAATAGCCGCCCGCGAAGTCCCAGCCCTTGCCGACGCTGGCTTCGATCAGCGGGAACAGCTTGGCGAACTCGATGGTCCCGAAGGCCCAGAAGCAGGTCATGATCCCGAGCGCGAAGCCGAAGTCGCCGACCCGATTGACGACGAACGCCTTGATCGAGGCGGCGTTGGCCGTGTCCTTGTGGTGCCAGAAGCCGATCAGCAGGTACGAGGCCAGGCCCACGCCTTCCCAGCCGAAGAACAGCTGCATGAAGTCGGCCGCGCTGATCAGGCTCAGCATGGCGAAGGTGAACAGCGACAGGTAGGCGAAGAACCGCGGCTTGGACGGGTCGTCCGCCATGTACCCCCACGAATAGAGGTGCACGAGCGAGGAGACGGTGGTCACGACCACCAGCATCACCGCCGACAGGCCGTCCAGGCGGAACGACCAGTTGGAGATGAAGTCGCCCACATGGATGAACGGGGCGTAGGTGACGGTCACGGGCTCGAGCCCGCCCCAGGTCCACTGGCTGAAGACCACCCACGACAGGACGGCCGACAGGAACAGGAATCCGGTCGTGACGGCCATCGACGCCGTGTCGCCGATGCGGCGGCCGAACAGGCCGGCGGTGATCGCGCCGATCAGCGGCCCGAACAGGATGATGGTGACGAGGACTTTCGGATCCACGGCGATCAGCCCTTCATCATCGAGGCGTCGTCCACGGAGATGTCCCCGCGGTTACGGAAGAAGGTGACGAGGATGGCGAGGCCGACGGCGGCCTCGGCGGCCGCCACGGTCAGCACGAACATCGCGAAGATCTGCCCGGTGACGTTCCCCAGGTACGCCGAAAAGGCCACCAGGTTGATGTTCACCGCCAGCAGGATCAGCTCGATCGACATCAGGATGACGATGATGTTCTTGCGGTTCACGAAGATGCCGAAGACGCCAATCGTGAACAGGATGGCCGCCACGGCCAGGTAGTGCGGAAGGCCGATGGTCATCCTGCTACGCTCCATTCGAGCTTCGCAGGATTGATCCCGCGCAGCGTCATCAGGGAAACGGTGGGGTGGAGGATCGATCCTCCGAAGCCTTGGCGAAGGAGGATCATTCCCCGATCCCCTCGCCCGGCTTGATCTTGGCGAGCTTCATGCCCGTCTTGGGCGTGCGCAGCACCTGGTCCATCACGACCTGCCGGCGGACGCCCGGCTTGTGGCGCAGGGTCAGCACGATGGCGCCGATCATGGCCACCAGCAGCACCAGTCCCGACGCCTGGAAGAAGTAGACGTAGTCCGTGTAGAGCACCCGGCCGATCGCCTCGGCGTTCGGCGCGTCTAGCCCGCCCGAGGCCATCGGCGTCTCGTTGTGGGCCGCCGCGCCCTTGGTGGCGACCGTCGAGGCCACGAGGACCATCTCGGCCGCCAGGAACACCCCGATCAGCAGGCCGAGAGGCATGTACTGCGCGAAGCCCTGCCGCAGGGCGGCGAAGTCCACGTCCAGCATCATGACGACGAACAGGAAGAGCACCGCCACGGCGCCCACGTAGACGACCACCAGCAGCATCGCGAGGAACTCCGCGCCCATGAGGACGAAGAGGCCCGCGGCCGAAAAGAAGGTCAGGATCAGCCACAGCACCGAGTGCACCGGGTTGCGGGCCGAGACCACGCAGAACCCGGCGATCACGGTGACCGCCGCCATGACGTAGAATGCGATCGCCTGCAGGGCCATTCGGCTCTTCTTTGTCCCTCGAATTGCTCAGGTCCGAAGGGCCCCCTGGAGGTCCCGACGGCAGTCGAATTGCGGCGCTCGGATTCGCGCCGGGTGTTTATCGGTACGGCGCGTCCAGTTCCAGATTCTTCGCGATCTCGCGCTCCCACCGGTCGCCGTTATCCAGCAGGCGCTCCTTGTCGTAGTAGAGCTCCTCGCGCGTCTCGACGGCGAACTCGATGTTCGGGCCCTCCACGATAGCGTCCACCGGGCAGGCCTCCTGGCACAGGCCGCAGTAGATGCACTTCACCATGTCGATGTCGTAGCGGGTCGTCCGCCGGGAGCCATCCTCGCGCGGTTCGGCCTCGATGGTGATCGCCTGCGCCGGGCAGATGGCCTCGCACAGCTTGCAGGCGATGCAACGCTCCTCCCCGTTGGGATAGCGGCGCAGAGCGTGCTCGCCGCGGAAGCGGGGGCTCTGCGGGTTGCGCTCGTGCGGGTACTGCACGGTCTTCTTCGGCGCGATCATGTACTTCATGCCGAGGCCGAAGGCCCCCGCGAAGTCCAGCAGCGCCGCGCCCTTCAGCGCCTGTCCGATCCGGTTCAGCATCAGTTCTTCTCGCAGGCGTAGTCGTCGAGGAACTTGGCGTCGCCGTTCTTCTGGAGACGCAGGGTTCCACCCTTGTCGGTGCAGGCCTTCTGGGCCGCCTTCAGGTCGTCGTAGGTCGCCAGGCCGCCGCTGTTGCCGAAGCCGGCGCCGGTCGAGCAGGCCGAAAGGGCTAGCGCCCCGATCAGGACGAGGGTCTTCATCCGATCACCCCCCGCCCGTAGACCAGCCATCCGGCCATGACGCACACGGCCACCAGCGACGCCGGCAGGAAAACCTTCCAGCCCAGCCGCATGAGTTGGTCGTAGCGGTAGCGGGGCACGATCGCCTTCACCATGGCGAACATGAAGAAGAAGAAGATGACCTTCCCGAAGAACCACATGAAGTGGAAGAAGCTGGCGGCCGTCGGCGACCAGGCGTTCGTGAAGTCGGTCGGGAACGGGGCGTGCCAGCCGCCGAAGAAGAGCACGGTGATCATCGCGCACATCAGCACGATGTTCGAGTACTCGCCGATCATGAACAGCAGGTACGGGGTGGACGAGTATTCCACCTGGTAGCCGGCCACGAGCTCGGACTCCGCCTCGGGCAGGTCGAACGGCGGACGGTTGGTCTCGGCCAGGGCCGAGATGAAGAAGATCACCGCCATCGGGATCATCACCACGGCGCCCAGCAGGCCCTGCAGGCCGCCGCCGCCGCCCAGCACGTTCCAGTTCCAGAACCCGCCGGCCTGCTTCTCGACGATCGTGCCGAGGTTCATCGACCCGGCCAGCAGGATCACGGTGATGATCACGAAGCCGATCGAGACCTCGTAGCTGACCATCTGCGCCGCCGAGCGCAGGGAGCCGAGGAACGGGTACTTCGAGTTCGACGCCCAGCCGCCCATGATGATGCCGTAGACGCCGAGTGAGCTGATCGCGAACAGGTAGAGGATGCCGACGTTGATGTCGGCCACCACCCAGCCGGGAGCCAGCGGGATCACCGCCCAGGCGCCGAACGCCAGGACGAAGCTGATCAGCGGCGCCAGCAGGAACACCGCCTTGTCCGCGCCGGCCGGGATCACGACCTCCTTCAGCACGAACTTGATGAAGTCGGCGAAGGACTGCAGCAGGCCGAACGGGCCCACCACGTTGGGACCTTTGCGCATCTGCACGCCGGCCCAGATCTTCCGGTCCGCCAGCAGCAGGAAGGCCAGCGACAGCAGCACCCAGATGGTCACCGCCAGGATCTGGCCGACCGTCAGCAGCACCCAGCCGCCCGGCGTGGCCCAGAAATCCGTCGTGGTGGCGTTCATGCCCTACTCCGCCGCGATCTTGGCAGCGCCCGAGGCGGTCTGCGCGCATTCGGCCATCGTCACGCTGGCGCGGGCGATGGGGTTGGTGAGGTAGAAGTTGGCCACGGCGCTCCACAGCGGCGTGTCCGAAAGGTCGCCCTTCTGGCCAAGGGCCGCGAAATCCACAGCCGCCGGCGTCTCGGCCACGTAGCCGACGCGGCCGAAGGTGGGATGCTCGGCGAACAGCTGGGAACGCAGCTCGTCCAGGCTGTCGTAGGGCAGCTTGGCGCCGACCCGCTCGCTCAGCGCCCGCAGGATCGCCCAGTCCTCGCGCGCCTCGCCCTTCGGGAACACGGCGCGGAAGCCCATCTGCACCCGACCCTCGGTATTGACGTAGAGGCCGTTCTTCTCGGTGTAGGCCGCGCCTGGCAGGATCACGTCGGCGCGGTGCGCGCCGGCGTCCCCGTGGGTGCCGAGATAGACCACGAAAGCGTCGGTCTGCTTCAGGTCGACCTCGTCGGCGCCCAGCAGGACCAGCAGGTCCGCGCCGCCCTTGGCGACCAGTTCGCCCGCGGCCTTGCCGCCCTCGCCCGGGATAAAGCCCAGATCCAGGCCGCCGACCCGGCTCGCCGCGGTGTGCAGCACGTTCCAGGTCATGCCGAAGGTCTTGGCGACGCCGGCCGCTGCAGCCAGCACCGCGGCGCTGTCGGCGCGCGTCAACGCGCCAGCCCCGACGATGATCGCCGGCTTCTTGGCCGCCTTTAGGCCGGTCACGAAGTCCGACTTCGACTTGGCGAGGCCGCTCAGCGCCGAGGCGCCATCACCCAGGTGGGTGTAGCTGTAGGTCAGGTCGGCCTGCGGGCCGATCACGCCGACCTGCAGCGCGCCAGCCAGCCAGCGCTTGCGCAGCCGCGCGTTCAGGACCGGCGCCTCGAGCCTCGGATTGCTGCCGACCAGCAGGACAAAGTCCGCGTCTTCAATGCCTTGGATCGACGAATTGAACAGCCAGCTCTCGCGCTGCCCGCCGCCCAGGACCATGCCGTCCTGACGGCAGTCGAGGCTCTTCACTCCCAGGCCGCCGAACAGGTCTAGGGCCGCCTTCATGGACTCCGCGTCCTGCAGGTCGCCGGCGATCACGCCGATGCGGTCCGGGCTGGTCGCCTTGATCTTCGCCGCGACCACGTCCAGGGCCTCGGCCCAGGTCGCCGGCTTGAGCTTCCCGTTCTCGCGGACATAAGGCCGGTCCAGCCGCTGACGGCCCAGTCCATCGACGGCATAGCGGGTCTTGTCCGAGATCCACTCTTCGTTGACCGCCTCGTTGATGCGCGGCAGCACCCGCAGCACCGCCGGCCCGCGGGCGTCCACCCGGATCGCCGAGCCCAGCGCGTCCATCACATCGACGCTCTCGGTCTTCTTCAGCTCCCAGGGCCTCGCGTTGAACGCGTAGGGCTTCGAGGTCAGGGCGCCGACCGGGCAGAGGTCGATGACGTTGGCGCTCAGCTCCGACGCCACGGCCTTGTCGAGATAGGTCGTGATTTCAACGTCTTCGCCGCGCGAGATGAGACCGATGTCCGGCACGCCGGCCACTTCGGTGATGAAGCGGACGCAGCGGGTGCACTGGATGCAGCGGGTCATCACCGTCTTGATGAGCGGACCCATGTGCTTTTCTTCGACCGCGCGCTTGTTCAGCTCGTAGCGGCTGTCGTCGCGGCCATAGCCCATGGCCTGGTCCTGCAGGTCGCACTCGCCGCCCTGGTCGCAGATCGGGCAGTCCAGCGGGTGGTTGATGAGCAGGAACTCCATCACCCCGTGGCGCGCCTTCTTCACCATCGGCGTGTCGGTGAAGATCTCCTGCCCTTCGGCGGCCGGCAGCGCGCACGACGCCTGCGGCTTCGGCGGGCCGGGCTTCACCTCGACCAGGCACATCCGGCAGTTGCCGGCGATGCTCAAGCGCTCGTGGTAGCAGAAGCGCGGGATCTCCTTGCCGGCGAGTTCGCAGACCTGGAGGACGTTCATCCCCGCTTCGAACTCGACCTCGACCCCGTCGACCTTGGCGATAGGCATTAGTCGCTACTCCGCCGCGATGCTGGCGCCGGCGTAAGAGCCCCTGCGCGCGCGGTAATTGGTGATCCGCTCCTCCACCTCGTGGCGGAAGTGGCGGAAGAGGCCCTGGATCGGCCACGCGGCCGCATCGCCCAGGCCGCAGATGGTGTGGCCTTCCACCTGGCTGGCCACGTCGAGCAGCATGTCGATCTCCGACATCTCCGCCTCGCCCGTCGCCATCCGCTCCATGACCCGCCACATCCAGCCGGTGCCTTCGCGGCACGGCGTGCACTGGCCGCAGCTCTCGTGCTTGTAGAAGTAGCTGGCGCGGGCGATCGCCTTCACGAGGTCGGCGTCCTTGTCGAACACGATCATGGTGCCGGTGCCGAGGCCCGAGCCGCGGGCGGCCAGGTCCTCGTAGGTCATGATCGCCTCGTCGCACTGGTCGGCGGGGATCATCCGCACCGAGATCCCGCCCGGGATCACGGCCTTCAGGTTGCTCCAGCCGCCACGCACGCCGCCGAAGTGGTCCTCGATCAGTTGCTTGACGCTGATGCCAACCGCGTCCTCGACCACGCAGGGCTTGTTGAGGTGGCCCGAGCCGGCGAACAGCTTGGTGCCGGTCGACTTCTCGGTGCCGAAGCCGGCGAACCACTCCGCGCCACGGCGCAGGATCGTGCCGACGACCGAAATCGTCTCGACGTTGTTCACCGTCGTCGGGCAGCCGTAGATGCCGGCGCCGGCCGGGAACGGCGGCTTCAGGCGCGGCTGGCCCTTCTTGCCCTCGAAGCTCTCCATCAGCGCGGTCTCGTCGCCGCAGACGTAGGCCCCGCCCCCGTGCTGGATGCCGATGTCGCAGTCCCAGCCGTGGATGTTGCCCTTGCCGATCAGCTTGGCGTCGTAGGCCTGCTTGATGGCCGCCGTCAGGCGCTCGCGCTCATGCACGTACTCGCCGCGGATGTAGATGTAGGCCTGGTGCGAGCGCATCGCCCGGCAGGCGATCAGGCAGCCCTCGATCAGCAGGTGCGGATCGTTGCGCAGGATCTCGCGGTCCTTGCACGCGCCCGGCTCGGACTCGTCGGCGTTCACCAGCAGGTAGTGCGGACGCTCGCTCTCCTGCTTGGGCATGAAGGTCCACTTCAGGCCCGTGGCGAAGCCCGCGCCGCCGCGGCCGCGCAGGCCCGAGGCCTTGATCTGGTCGCAGATCCACTCGGGCGTCTGGGCGACGATGTCCTTCGTCCCGTTCCACGCGCCGCGCGACTTCGCGCCCTCCAGCGTCCAGTCGTGCTGGCCGTAGAGGTTGAGGAAGATGCGGTCCTTGTCGGCGAGGATGCCCGCCATCACGCCTTCTCCTTGGTCGGCTTGGCCGGCAGGTTCGGGATCTTGATCTTCTTGCCCAGCGAACCGTCGTACAGCTTGGGATCGGTCAGGGTCGTCGGGCCGCCCGCGGGCGCCGCGTTCTGGCGGCCGATCTCGGACCCCGGCGGCGGATTCTTGCCGGCCGCGAACTCGTCCAGCAGCTTCTCGAGGCCCTCGGGGGTGAGGTCCTCGTAGTAGTAGTCGTTGATGGCGGCCATCGGGGCGTTCGAACACGCGCCGAGGCACTCCACTTCCTGCCAGTAGAACTTGCCGTCGGCGGAGCGATGGTTCTGCGGGCCGATCTTCTTCTTGCAGACGGCCATCAGGGCCTCGGCGCCGCGCACCTGGCACGGCGTCGTGCCGCACACCTGCACCAGCGCATGGGTGCCCACCGGCTCCAGCATGAACATGGTGTAGAAGGTCGCCACCTCCAGCACCCGGATCACCGGCATGCCCAGCAGCTCGGCGACGGCGCGGATCGCGGGCTCGCTGACCCAGCCTTCCTGCTTCTGCACCAGCCACAGCACGGGCACGACGGCCGACTGCTGCTTCCCGGCCGGGAAGTTGGCCATCCAGGCCTTGGCCTTCTCCAGCGTCTCGGGCGTGAACTCGAAGCTGGCCGGCTGGTTCGGCGATAGTCTGCGGACGCTCAAGGCCTCGCCCTCACTTCACGAAGTCCACGCGGACGATCTTGCCGCCCGCGATGGTGTAGATCGGAGCCACCTCGAACGACTCCCCGCCCGGGGCGCGTTCGACGGCCTCGTGGTCGATGACGTTCGCGCCGACGACGATGCGGTTCTTCAGCTCGGCCCGGTTCTGCGGGAAGTCCGCGAACAGCTTGGCGTGGCGCTCGCGGATGGCCGCCAGCCCCCGGGTCGCGATCTCGCCGTTGTAGGCGCCCAGCACCGCGTCGTCCGCATAGAAGCGGCAGAAGGCGTCCAGGTCCTGGGCGTTGTAGGCGTCGAGCTGGCCCTGCACGATCTCGGCGGGCGAAAGGTTGGTCGGCGCGGTCACCGGTCGATCTCCCCGAACACGATGTCCAGCGAACCCAGGATCGCCGAGACGTCGGCCAGCATGTGGCCGCGGTTCATCCAGTCCATGGCCTGCAGGTGCGGATAGCCCGGCGCGCGGATTTTCAGGCGGTACGGCTTGTTCGTGCCGTCGCTCACCAGATAGACGCCGAACTCGCCCTTCGGCGCCTCGACGCAGCCATAGACCTCGCCCGGCGGGGTCCGATAGCCCTCGGTGAACAGCTTGAAGTGGTGGATGAGCGCCTCCATCGAGCGCTTCATCTCCCCGCGGCTGGGCGCGGCCACCTTGTTGTCCTCGGTCTTCACGGGACCCGGCGACTTCAGCAGCGCCTCGCAGCACTGCTTCATGATCTTCGTCGACTCCCGCATCTCCTGCATCCGGCAGAGGTAGCGGTCGTAGCAGTCGCCGTGCACGCCCAGCGGAATGTCGAATTCCATGTCGTTGTAGGCGGCGTAGGGTTGGCTGCGGCGGAGGTCCCAGGCGATGCCCGAGCCGCGCACCATCACGCCGGAGAAGCCCCAGCGGATCGCCTCGTCCTTGCTCACCACGCCGATGTCGACGTTGCGCTGCTTGAAGATGCGGTTGTCGGTGATCAGGCCTTCGATGTCGTCGCAGACCTTCGGGAAGTGGTCGCACCAGTCCGAAATGTCGCGCACCAGCGCTTCCGGCAGGTCCTGGCGCACGCCGCCGACGCGATAGTAGTTGGCGTGCATCCGGGCGCCCGACGCGCGCTCGTAGAACACCATCAGCTTCTCGCGCTCTTCGAAGCCCCACAGCGGCGGGGTGAGCGCGCCGACGTCCATCGCCTGGGTCGTGACGTTCAGCAGGTGGTTCAGGATCCGCCCGATCTCGTCATACAGCGTGCGGATCAGGAGGCCGCGGTACGGGACCTCGATGCCCAGCAGCTTCTCGATCGCCAGACAGTAGGCGTGCTCCTGGTTCATGGGCGCCACGTAGTCGAGGCGGTCCATGTAGGGGATGGTCTGCTGGTAGGGCCGCGCCTCCACCAGCTTTTCGGTGCCCCGGTGCAGCAGGCCGATGTGCGGATCGACCCGCTCGACGACCTCGCCGTCCAGCTCGAGCACCAGGCGCAGCACGCCGTGCGCGGCCGGGTGCTGCGGGCCGAAGTTGATATTGAACTTGCGGATCCTGGTCTCGCCCTCGGCGAGTTGCAGGTCGTTGTCGAAGCCGCCCACGTCGGAGGCTTCGGCCGGTGCGTTGGCGCCCGTCATGCCTTGCCCTCACCCTTCTCGTCGCCCGGCAGCACGGTGGGCGCGAAACCGCGCTCCATGCCTTCCCACGGCGAGAGGAAATCCCAGTTGCGCCATTCCACCGACTTCACGGGCTCGTAGACCACCCGCTTCAGCTCCTCGTCGTAGCGGACCTCGACGTAGCCGGTCATCGGGAAGTCCTTCCGCAGCGGATGGCCGTGGAAGCCGTAGTCGGTCAGGATCCGACGAAGGTCGGGGTGACCGTCGAAGAAGATCCCGTACATGTCGAACGCCTCGCGCTCGTACCAGTCGGCGCAGGGATAGACCTCCACCGCCGACGGCACCGGCGTGTCCTCGTCGGTCTGCACCTTCAGCCGGATGCGCTGGTTCTTGGTCATCGACAGCAGGTGGTAGACGACGTCGAAGCGCCGCTCGCGCTCCGGATAGTCGGCGCCGCAGAGGTCGACGAGCTGGTGGAAGCCGTACTGGTCGCGAAGCTGGGTCAGCGCCTGCAGCACCCGGCCCGCCGGGCCCGTCAGCGTCAGTTCGCCAAACGCGACGTGGGCGGCGGAGACCGCGCCGGCCGCGTTCGCCACGATTTCCTGGCCGAGCGCTTCCAGCTCGGTGGTCGTCAGGGGCCAGCTCATCGCACGATCGTCCCGGTGCGGCGGATCTTCTTCTGCAGCTGCAGCACCCCGTAGACCAGCGCCTCGGCGGTCGGCGGGCAGCCCGGCACGTAAACGTCCACCGGGACCACTCGGTCGCAGCCACGGACGGTCGAGTAGCTGAAGTAGTAGTAGCCGCCGCCGTTGGCGCAGCTGCCCATCGAGATCACGTACCGCGGCTCGGGCATCTGGTCGTAGACCTTGCGCAGGGCCGGAGCCATCTTGTTCACCAGCGTGCCGGCGACGATCATCACGTCGCTCTGGCGCGGGCTGGCCCGGGGGGCGAAGCCGTAGCGCTCCAGGTCGTAGCGCGGCATCGAGGCCTGCATCATCTCGACGGCGCAGCAGGCGAGACCGAACGTCATCCACATGAGCGAGCCGGTGCGCGCCCAGGTGATGAGGTCGTCGACGCCGGCGGTCACGAATCCCTTGTCGGCCAGGCGCTGCGAGACGCCGTCGAAGAACGGGTCGTGCTTCTTCGGGTCGTAGCCCTCGACCGTGGTCCGGCCCGCGGACAGGGCCGGCGCCGAATTGGGGGGGACGATCACTCCCATTCCAGGGCGCCCTTCTTCCACTCGTAGATGAACCCGACGGTCAGGACGCCGAGGAACGACATCATCGACCAGAAGGCGAACTGGGATTGCTCGGCCGGTAGCTTCAGGAGCGAAACCGCCCACGGGAACAGGAACGCCACTTCCAGGTCGAAGATGATGAAGAGGATCGACACGAGATAGAACCGCACGTCGAATTTCATCCGCGCGTCGTCGAAGGCGTTGAAGCCGCATTCGTACGACGACAGCTTTTCCGGGTCGGGCGCCTTGGGCGCCAGCACGACCGCGGCGAGGATGAAGGCGATGCCCAGCGCCGCCGCGATCCCAAGGAAGATCACGATGGGCAGGTACTGCAGGAGAAAGGCGTTCATGGAGTCTCCGGAGGGAGTCGCGGCGCCCTTCTAGACCGATCATTCCGGCGTTTCAAACAGGGCTTGTGCGACGCGAAATCGTTCCTACCCGGCGCATTGAGAATGCGTCGCAACTGAACGCGGAATAGCCCTCGATCCCCATGCGGCGACGCAATTCTCACGGAAACGACCGGTATTGATCCACAGGCGCGCTGCAACGCCGCACACTTGTCCGTTGACACGATTCCGGAGCGCCCATATGAGGGCCGCCTTCGCAGCGCCGGACGGCATTGCGCGGGTGTAGCTCAGTTGGTTAGAGCGCCGGCCTGTCACGCCGGAGGTCGCGGGTTCGAGCCCCGTCACTCGCGCCACTTCCGGTGGCGAACTTCCTTACGAACGAGCAGACTCCTGACGCCAGGCGCTGTCCGCTTGCGCACCCGGAGCCATTGATGCCCTTCCCCGCCAGCCATCCGGCGCTCGCCCGCGCGCTCGACGCCCAGGGTTACCGCGAACCGACCCCCGTCCAGGCCGCCGTCCTCGAGGCGGAGCCCGACCGCGACCTGCTGGTCTCGGCCCAGACCGGCTCAGGCAAGACCGTCGCCTTCGGCCTGGCCGCGGCCCCCACCCTGCTGGGCGAGGCCGAGCGGTTCGGCAAGGCCGAGGCGCCGCTGGCCCTGGTGATCGCGCCGACGCGTGAACTGGCCCTGCAGGTCGCCCGCGAGCTGGGCTGGCTCTATGCCGAGGCCGGCGCCCGCATCGCCACCTGCGTCGGCGGCATGGACGCCCGCGCCGAACAGCGCGCTCTCGCCGCCGGGG
>JBKOYY010000128.1:0-16688 GCA_046725615.1 Pseudomonadota bacterium | reverse complement strand
GGTCCAGGCCCCAGCCCATGGCGCCGGCGAGCGGCAATCGCACGCCGCCCTCCCAGCCGCCGGCGCCTTGCCCCCGCGTCGCCGTGGGGGCCGACGCGAAGGCCTGGAGCGCGACGGCCGGTCCGGGCCGGTCCGGGTCGGTCAGGCTGGCGCGAAGGCCGAGGCCGACATCGCCAACGCCCGTCGTCCGGACCCGAGGGCCGCCGGCCGTGGTTTCCGTCACGCTCATCGGGGAGACGGTGACCTGCACCTCGGTGCGGGCGGAAACGCCCAGTCGCAAGCCGGCCTGGCCGAGCAGCCAGCCGTCTTCCTCCAGCCCCTCCGCGCGCCGCGCCGTGACGGTCAACAGCCCGACTTCGACCTGGGCGCGGCCGGCCTCCAGGACGCAGGGCGGCGTCGCCTTGCCCGGCCGCTCGGCGCAGAACTCGCGTGCGCTCGCGGGGGCCGCGCTCCCGGTCGCGAGCGCAAGGCCGACGCCGGCGATGCTCAAGGCGCGCAGGCCCCGACGTCCGATCGTCTCCCGGCGCCGACCGCGGGGCGGCAGGATCGAAGGCGGCTGGAGTCGGGGGGCTCGCGGCGTTCGCGCCCCCCGATCGTTGCAGGCGGGCGCGGGGGCGGTGATCGACGCAAGGGGGCGAGGACGGCATCGGGCCATCAGGGGACTCCGGCGTCGGGCGGGGAGAGGGAGGGCAGCAGGCTGGCGAGGAGCCGGCCCCGCTGGATGGGCTTGGGAACGTGATCGTCGGCGCCCGCGGCCTCGGCCTCGGCGCGGTGATCCTCGGAGGCGTTCGCGGTCAGCATGATCAGTCGCGTCGGCGGCCGCCCCGTCCGGGCCTCGAAGGCGCGGATCTCGCGGGTGGCCGTCAGTCCGTCCATGACGGGCATCTGCATGTCCATGAGCACGACGTCGAAGGCGCGTTCCGAGACGCGCTGCAGGGCTTCGGCGCCGTCGCGCGCCTCGACGACGTCGAAGCCGAGGGGGTCCAGGATCAGCCGCGCGACCTGGCGGTTTATGGGGTGATCCTCGACGAGCAGCACGCTGAGCGCCGGGCCGTCGCGGGGCGCCAGATCATCCGGGAGGGGGCGCGCGAAGGCTTCGCCAAGGGCCGGTTGGTTCGCGCGGCGAAGCCGGAGGCTGACGATGAACCGGCTGCCCTCGCCCGGCCGGGATGCGGCCTCGATACGGCCGTCCATCGCCTCGACGATGCCCCGGCAGATCGACAGGCCGAGGCCCGTCCCGCCGTACCTCCGGGTGATGGAGGAGTCGGCCTGGGAGAAGCGCTGGAAGAGGCGGGTGGCGGTCTCCGGGTCGAAGCCGATGCCCGTGTCGCGGACTTCCAGCCGAACGTCCACATCGTCCGGATCGGCGTCGCCGGGCTGGCAGCTCAGGAGGACCTCGACGCCGCCGTCGTCCGTGAACTTCACGGCGTTGGAGACAAGGTTGGACACGATCTGTGCGATCCGGACGGCGTCGCCGAGCAGCCAGGCCTCGCCACAGTCGGTGCGCAGCTCGAGGTTGATGCCTGATGCGGTGGCCCGGGCGCGGAAGAGTTCGACTGCGCCGCGGACGACCTGCTGGAGGTTGAAGGGTGCGGCTTCGATCCGCAGGGCGCCGGCCTCGATCTTCGATACGTCCAGGAGGTCGGACAGGAGCCGCTCCACTGTTTCCGCCGAGAGCTTGATGAGATCGACCATGCCCTGCTGGTCCGGGGTGAGCGGGGTGGCCGCCAGGGCGCCGGCGACGCCGATCACCCCGTTCAGGGGCGTGCGGATCTCGTGGCTGATGTTGCTCAGGAAGTCGGACTTCGCACGGCTGCCGGCCTCGATGCCCTGCTGGGCGGCCACCAGCTGGGCCAGCGCCCCGTTGAAGTCGTCCTTCAGCTGCTGGTGTTCAGGAGAGACGTCCTGCTCGACCGACGCGCTGAGGTCGCCTTCGGCGACGCGCGCGAGCGCCGTGGCGAGCGCCCGAACGACCTCCGTCTGGTTGGCTTCGGCGACCAGGCGGCCCGCCTCCTCGCGCTGCCGCCGCTCCTCGAGGGCCTCAAGGTAGACCGAGATGCCGAGGTCCATGTCGACCAGGATCGCCTTCATCAGGCTGACCGCCTCGTCGGCCGCCTGCCCCGGGGCGACGCGCCGGGCAGGGTCTAGGATCACCCGCAGCAGATGCTCGGCGACGACCCCGTAGCCGCCGATGTACCACTGGGGCGACAGGCCGAGCCGTGCATGGGTCTCGCCGATGCGCCGTACGGCCCGGACGTAGGACGGGTCGAAGGCCGCCGCCGCCAGCAGGCGCCAGTGGTCGGCCTGGCGCGCCCTTGCATGAGCGGTCACGGCCGGCGTGGCGAAGAAGTCCCGCGTGGTCGGAAAGCGCTCCACCCGGCGGTAGAGGGCCGCCAGCGCCGGCTCGATCTCCGCGGCGACCAGGGACTCCAGGCCGGCGAGATGGGCGCGGCTCGCCGCATCCAGGCCGAGGAAATCGAGTCGATCCGAGATGTCATTCTGAGAATGGGCGTCGAATTCTGAAGGTGTGTTGCGCCGAGTCATCGGAATTCCAGATTCAGACACGCAATTGTTGTCTGTATAAATTGAGGGTTCGGCGATATATTTTTCCAATGCGCGAATTGATCTCGTGTATTGGGGTCATCTGCCGAAATTCTGTGACGTCCGGCGTCCGGCCTTGGAGGGCGCATAGTCTGGAAGGTCGCGGGACAGGTTATGGGGGCGGTCAGAACAGGAGATCGTCCAGCGCGTCGCCGGGATCCGGGGGCGCCGCCTCGCGAGGGGGCGGTGCGCCGATGTCGAACGTGGCGCAGACCGCGGCGTGGATGTCGCGTTCCTGGGCCATCGTGTAGCTGGCCGCCTGATCCGCGAAGAACGCCTCGAGGTGGACGCGGGCGTCGGGGGAGAGCGGCGTCACCCGGGCGAGGCGCGGGATCGCGTCCAGCGCCTCGGCCAGCGCCTGGCCGATCCCGCTGCGGAAATCGACGCCGGTCGTCGCGGCGCGCAGGTCGGTGACCGCGGAGGTCCCGAGGCGGTTGAGACTCCGGGCGTCGTCGTCCTGGTCCGAACCCGCACGTTCCAGCCGTGTGAGCACGCCCTTCAGGGCCCGATCCGCAATCCGGGCTTCGCCGTCGGCGCCGGTCAGGGTCACGGCGAGCTGGCGGGCGCCCTGTTCGAGCGAGCGGATCGTCTCCAGGGCGCCCGCGGCGGCGCCTTCGAGGTAGGTCGCCTGCTCGCGGAGCTCCAGCGCGATCACGGCCAGGGACTGTCCGTCGGCGCCGATGCGGCTGCATTTCAGCCGCGTGTTGAGGGCCATCTGCTGGACGTCCCGCTGGAGACGCTGGATGTCGTCGACCCGGGCGAGCAGGTGGATGGCACGCTCCGCGGACCCGAGGCTGAGCTCGGCGGCCTGCTCGTCGGCGATCCTGACTTCACCGACCAGGTCCAGCGCCTCGCCGATGTGCGCGGCGAGCTGTTCGAGGAAGCCCCCCTGGTCGGCGTCGGCCGGCGCGTGAACGGTCTCCAGCAGAGTCAGGATCCCGGCGGCGTCCGCCGCCAGGCCGGACAGGTTGAGACCGATCGCCTGGACCTCGTGCTCGAAATCGGTGGCGGCCGAGGACAGAAGGGCGCCGAGCAGCTCCCGGCCCGCCCCCAGCACAGCCGCCCTCACGTCCGGAGGCAGCGCCGCAGCGCGGTCGTCGAGCGCCCGCAGGCCGTCCCTGACATGCTCGAGGCGTTGCCGGGTGCTGTCGCCCACCTGCAGGGCGGCCAGCACTCGGCCGACCCGGCCCCGGACGCCCGCGGCCAGGGCGCGCACGGCCGTCGCCGCGTCCGCCATCTGGGTTCGATGGGCGATGAGGGCCTCCCCCGAGGCGACGATCGCCTCGGGCGTGGCGGGGAGCATGCGGCCGGTCCGCGCCGCCAGATCGGCTTCGAGCGCCAGGGCGAGGCGGACGGACCGGGCCACGGACTCCAGCGCCTCGGTCAGGGCGGTCAGGTGGGAGAATCCGGTGGCGATGCAGTCGGCGATCTCGTCGGCGAAGGCGTTGAACTGCTCGGCGTCGGTGCGCCCGCCCGCCGCCGCGATCTTCACGTAGACGGTGAAGACCCGCAGGTAGCTGAGGCTCTGCCGCATCTCCGCCACGGCCGCCTCGAGGCGGTCGCCGCGCTCCACGAGGGCCCGCAGGCCGGCCCGCCGGCGGGACAGCGCCTCCGGCAGGTCGAGCAGAGCCTGGGCGGCCCGCGTGAGATCGCCGGAGGCGGCCTCGACGAGCTGCGGATCCACCGTGGCGATCAGGCGATCGAGCCCCGTGATCAGCCGCTCGACCTGCTCGACCGCGGCCGACAGGATGTCGCCTGCAGCCAGGAAGGACCCCTCGATCGCCCGGACCGCCCCGTCGAGGCGAACGGCCGCGTCGGCGACGGGTGCGGCAAGCACGTCCGGCGGCGTGGCGGGCCTGATGGCGCCCATCATTCCAAAATCTCCCCGAGCGCGGCGAAGAGTCTCTCCGCGGTGATAGGTTTGCCGATGTGCAGGTCGGCCCCGGCGTCGCGGCTGGCGGCCAGATGCTCGGGCCCGATGTTGGCCGACAGCATCAGGATCGGCCGTCGCGGCCGGCCCGTCGACGCTTCGAAGGCGCGGATGCGTCGGACGGCCTCGAGCCCGTCCATGACCGGCATCTGCATGTCCATGATCACGGCGTCGAAGGCGCCGCTGCGATAGGCTTCGAACGCCGCCAGGCCGTCGGCGACGGAGACGACTTCGGCGGCGCCCGAGAGCATCAGCTCCACGACGCGCCGGTTGGTCGGGTGGTCGTCCGCCGCAAGGACCTGCAGGTCTGCGGGCGGCGGCGGCGCGGCCTGCGCAGGCTCGGCGGGCTGGAGCGGCGCCACCGCCGGCAGGGGCAGATCGAACCAGAACCGCGAGCCTTCGCCAGGCGTGCTCTCGCACGCCAGGCCGCCCCCCATCAGGCGGACGAGCTCCGAGGTGATGGCGAGGCCCAGGCCGGCCCCGCCGAACCGCCGCGCGATCGAGGTATCAGCCTGCTGGAACGGTTCGAAGATCCTCGACCTCACGCTCGCGTCGAAGCCGATGCCGGTGTCGCTTATCGAGAAGACCACCCGCTCGCCCTGTCGATCGACGGCCAGGACCACCTCGCCGCGCTCGGTGAACTTGGTGGCGTTGGCGAGCAGGTTGGTGATCGCCTGCCGCAGCTTCACGGCGTCGCCGGCGACGACGATGTCGGCGGCAGCGTCGAGCTGGACGCGAACGGCGACGCCCTTCTCGTCCGCCGCGAGGCGGGCGAGCCCCGTCACCTCCCGGACGAGGCTCCCCAGCTGGAAGGGCGCGACCTGCACCGCCGTGCCGCCAGCTTCGATCGCGGCCAGGTCGAGGATCCCGGAGAGCAGACGCTCGAGGCTTGCGCTCGAGGCCTGGATCAGGCCGGTCAGTTCCTGGCCGCGGGGGGTGAGCGACTCCGACGTGAGAAGGTCCGCGCCGGCCATCACGCCGTTGAGCGGCGTGCGGAGCTCATGGCTCATGACGGCGAGGAAGCGGCTCTTCGCAGCACTCGCGTGTTCCGCGGCCTCCATGGCCCGGCGCAGGGCGTCGGCCGTCGCGTGCCGCTCGGTCACGTCGACGCACAGGCTGATGAGATGGTGTGGGCCGAAGTCGTCGAAGGTGGCAAGGCTGTGCAGGTCGAGGATGCGCGGGCGGTCCGCGTCCCCGCAGGCGACGGCGCTGACCCGATGGTCTCCCCCGGCGACTGCGGCCTGCTCCGCCGCGTCCAGGGCCGCTGCGAGGCGGCTGTCCAGACCCGCGATCGTGCTCTGGCCGACCACGGCGTCTGCGGGAATCCGGAAGGCCTGTTCGGCGGCGCGGTTCCACAGGATGTAGCGCCCGCACTCCAGGTCCCGGACCACGACGGGCAGGGGCAACAGCTGCACGACGGTGTCGAGCAGCGCCTGCTGCTCGGTCTCCTCGGTGACGTCGTGGCAGTGGGCCAGGAGCGAGACGATCGCCCCGTCCGCCCCTCGGACAGGGGCGACGACGGTCTCCCAGTAGGCGCGGCCCGCCTTGCCGCGCCCAGCGGCGACGAGGCGGAAGCGGCCGATGTCGCCGGAGGCCGCCGTGGCGAGGGCGCGGTCCGCGGTGGCCCGGCCCTCGTCCGGCCAGAAGTCGCACCAGTGCAGCGGCCTGTCGACGGCGCGGCTCCGCCGCAGGCCGAACGGGCCCGCGCCGGCGGCGTGGGTGACCACGCCATCCGGCGCCAGGGTCCAGACGAAGGTGCGCGCGTGGTCGCGGAGCGCCGCCTGGGCGGCGTCTTCGCGCAGCAGTTCGCGGAAGGGCATCGCCGAGCTCCCCCTACCGCGTGGCGGCCTGGAGGATGTCCTGGGCCATGCGCCCAAGCGGAACAATGCGATCCACGCAACCGCGGGCGATGGCCTCCTTCGGCATGCCGAACACCACGGACGTGGCCTCGTCCTGGGCGAGGGTCACCGCGCCGGCCTGCTTCATCTCCTCGAGGCCGCGGGCGCCGTCGTCGCCCATGCCGGTGAGGATCACGCCGACGGCGTTTGAGCCTGCGGCGCGGGCGGCCGAGCGGAACAGCACGTCGACCGAGGGGCGGTGCCGCGAAACCAGCGGGCCGGGCCTGACCGAGACGTGATAGCGCGCGCCGCTGCGCTCGAGCATGGTGTGGAGGTTGCCGGGCGCGATCAGGACGCGGCCGCGCAGCACCGCGTCCCCGTCCTCGGCTTCCTTGACCTCCACCGCGCACAGGTCGTTCAGGCGCCGGGCGAACGAGGCGGTGAAACGCTCGGGCATGTGCTGCACGATGACGATGCCGGGCGCGGCCGGCGGCAGCGCCTCGAGGATCTCGCGAAGGGACTCCGTCCCGCCGGTGGACGCGCCGATGCAGACGATCGACTCCGTGGTCCGCGCCATGGCCCGCAGGACGGGCGGCGGCAGCATGGCGTCCGCGGTCAGCTTCTTCTGCGGACCGTCGGCGGGGCGGGATTCGGACCGCGCGCGGGGTCTGATGCGGGCGGCGGCGGCGCCCTTCACCGCCTCGCAGATCTGCTGGCGCGACTCCGCCAGGTGCTCGGCCACGCCGATCTTCGGTTTCAGGATGATGTCGACGGCGCCGGCCTCGAGCGCCTGCATCAGGGTTTCGGAGCCGGCCTCGGTCAGCGAGGAGCACATCACCACCGGCACTGGATGCTGGGCCATGAGCTTGCGCAGGAAGGTGATGCCGTCCATCCGCGGCATCTCGACGTCCAGGGTGATGACGTCGGGGACCTCCTCGGCGATTCGGCGCGCGGCGACGAAGGGGTCGGAGGCCGCACCGAGGACCTCGATGTCCGGATCCGACCCGAGGACGTCGGTCATCGCCTGGCGGACGCTGGCCGAGTCATCGACGATCAGCACGCGGATCTTGCGAAGGGCCGCCACGGGTCACCGCTTCCGAAAGATGGTGTTGGCGACCTGGTCCACGGGCAGGTCCATGCCGACCACCGACTCGGAGTGCCCGAGGAACAGGTGCGCCCCTGGCCGCAGATGGGCGCACAGCCGTCGCAGAACCGCTTCCTGCGTCGGCTTGTCGAAGTAGATCAGCACGTTCCGGCAGAAGATCAGGTCCATGTCCCGATCGACCGGATAGCTGTCGTCCATGAGGTTCAGCCGGGCGAGTCTCAGCCTGGCGCGCAGGACCGGCGCGATGCGCACCTCGTCACGTCGGACGTCCCGAGCCCGCATCACGTACTTGCGATGCAGGTCGGGGGGCGTGACCTCGACCATGGCGGCGGGGTAGACGCCGCGCTGCGCCTTCTCGAGCACGTCCGTGCAGAGGTCGGTGCACAGGATCGCATAGTCGAACCCGGCGACCCGCTCGGCCTGCTCCTGCAGCAGCATGGCGAGGGTGTAGGGCTCGGCGCCGGTCGAGCAGGCGGCGCTCCAGACCTTGATCCGGCGCGGTTCGGCCAGCGACGGGAGCAGGTTGTCCGTCAGGTATTTGAAATGCAGGGGCTCGCGGAAGAACTCCGTCTTGTTGGTGGTCACGGCGTCGATCAGGTGGACCAGCTCGCCGTCCAGGCCGCCGTCGTCGAACAGCAGGCCGCAGTAGTCGGCAAGGTCGCGCAGGCCCAGGACGCGGACCCGGCGGCGCAGCCGCCCCTCGAGCATGGTCCGCTTGGCCGGCGGCATCTTGATGCCGCTGTAGTCCTGGATGACGGTCGCCAGCCGCCGGAAGTTCTGATCGCTCAGCCCGTCGGCCGCAGGAGCCGCGGGCCGTTCGGCCTGCAGAGTCGCAGTGTTCACCGGATGGTTCCCTTCAGGCCGCCTTGGCCAGCAGCGCCGCGTCCTGGCTCGTCAGCAGCCGCGCCAGGTCGAAGAGGATGATGAAGCCGCCGTCGCGGCGCACGACGCCCTGGATGTAGTCGGAGCGCCAGGGCACTCCGATCTCCGGCGGCGGCTCGATCTCGGACCGCGACAGCGTCATCACCTCGATGACACGATCGGCGACCAGTCCCAGCGACAGCAGGCTGTCGCCGACCGGGACGTCGAGCACCAGGATCCGGGTGCTGAGCCCGGGCTCGACCGGCTCCAGCCCCAGCTTCAGCCGAAGGTCCAGGGTCGGCGTCGGACGCCCGCGCACGTCGGTCAGGCCCAGCAGGTAGGCGGGGCCCTCGGGCAGGCTCGAGGGGCGCTGGAAGTCGAGGATCTCGCGCACGTACTCCACCGGGGCGGCGAAGATCTCGGCGCCGAGGCCCAGCGTCACGAACTGGGCCTCATCTGCGTGCCCGTTCATGCCGCCGACGCCCGGAAGTCCTGGTCCTCGGCGTCAGCCCCGCCCTGGGTGAGGTCAAGGGCGAAGCCTTCCACGCGGGACTGCTGGGCGGCCACGGGGTTGCGCCCCGAGGTCGGCGTCTTCCGCTGCGGCGTAGCCTGCGCCCTGGCCCTGGCCTTGGCCTGGGCCGGCGCGGCCGGCTTGCGGGCCTGCGGCGCGGCCGCGCGCGTCCGGGCGGTCGTCGCCCCGTCGGTGCGGAAGTAGGAGATCGAGGTCTGCAGTTCCTCGGCCTGGGCGGCCAGCTCCTCGGACGTCGCCGACATCTCCTCGGCCGTGCTGGTGTTCTCCTGGGTGACCTTGTCAAGCTGCTGGATGGCCTCGTTGATCTGCGAGGCGCCGATGTCCTGCTCGCGGCAGGCGGCGCTGATCTCGGACACCAGCTCGGCGGTCTTGCGGATGCTGGGCACCAGCTGGGTCAGCATCTCGCCGGCGGACTGCGCGGCCTTGACCGTCTCGGACGAGACGGCGCCGATCTCGGTCGCGGCGGTCTGGCTGCGCTCGGCGAGCTTGCGGACCTCCGAGGCGACCACCGCGAAACCCTTGCCGTGCTCGCCGGCGCGGGCGGCTTCGACCGCGGCGTTCAGGGCCAGCAGGTCGGTCTGGCGGGCGATCTCCTGGACGATGGTGATCTTCTCGGCGATCGTCTGCATGGCGTCCACGGCGCTCCGGACGGCCTCGCCGGAGGTCTCGGCGTCCTTGGCCGACTGGCGGGCGATCTTCTCGGTCTGCGAGGCGTTGTCGGCGTTCTGCTTGATGTTGGCGGCCATCTGCTCCATCGACGCCGAGGCCTCCTCGGCGGCGGAGGCCTGCTCGGTGGCGCCCCGGCTCACCTGCTCGGCGGCCGCGGACAGCTGCTGGCTGCCGGCGGAGACGTTGTCCGACGCGGCCAGGGCGTCACCCACGATGCCGCGCAGGCGCTCGATCATGTTGTTGACCGCCTGCAGCAGGTCGCCGATCTCGTCGCGGCTGGTGACCTCCGCCGTGCGGGTCAGGTCGCCCTCGGCCACCAGCTTCACGGCCTCGCCGGCCTTGTTGAGGCCCTTGGCCACGCTGTTCGCGATCCAGAAGGCCAGGCCCGAGGCCACGACCAGGATCACCAGGCAGACCGCAATCATGATGGTGCGGGCGGTCTTGAACTGCGCGTTACCCTCGGCGTTGGAGGCCTTCACCTGAGCGTCGCTCAGCGCGACCAGGGCGTCGATGTCCTTCTGCACGGCCTCGTAGGCCTGGCGTTCCACGCCCAGGGACATGGCCTGCGCCTTCTGGTTGGCCTCGGGCGTGTTGATGAGCGCCAGCCGGATGACCTCCGTCTGGATCGGCTTCAGCTTGGCGTAGTTCTCGTCGAAGGATCGGACGAGGGGCCGGCTCTGCTCGTCGATGAGTGACTCGAGCTCCTTGCGGTCCTGCTCCAACGCCTGGATGTTCTTCTCGGCCAGCGTCGTGAAGTGCCTCAGCTCGGCGTCGTCGAGGGTGATGGTGGCGTTCTTCTCCGAACGGATGGCGCGTCCAAGGTCCGCCGTCATCTTGTTGATGATGTAGTTGCGGGCGCTGGGCCCGTTCATCAGGTCGTTGCTCGCCTTGTTGAGCGAGGTCATGTTGACGAGGCCCAGGACGGCCAGTCCGGCCGCCATCAGGACCACGAGGGCGAATGCGCCGGCCAGCTTGGCCTTGATTGTAATTCGCATGGGTATCTCCGGGTGCGTCCGCGGCTCAGGCGCGGTGGGCGTTGAGGGGCGTGACGGCGCCGGTGGCGCCGCCGCGGGTCAGGAAGATCTGGTCGAGGGCGGGCACGACGATGAGGTCGCCGCCGCGCCGCGCCAGGCAGCGGATGAAATCGAGCCGCCAGCGCAGGCCGACGCTGGGCGCCGCCTCGGTGTCGGCGGTCTCCAGGGCGGTCACTTCGTGGACCTTGTCGGCCCGCAGGCCGACCAGGGTGGGTTCGCCGTCGAGGTCATGCTCGATCACCACGATGCGGCTGTCGATCGACGGGCTGCGTGGCTCCAGGTCGAAGGCGACGCGCAGGTCGGCGAGCGGGATCACCCGCCCGCGGAAGTTGATCACCGCATCGACGAACGGCGGCGCCCCTGGGACCGGCGTCTCGGGGGCGAGGTCCATGACCTCCCGCACGAGATTGGCCTCCAGGGCGAAGGTCTCGCCGGTCAGGTCGAAGGTCAGGACCTGCTGGGCGGCGTGGGGCTCAGGCTGTTGGGACATGGGCTTCCTCAGCTGGCGGCGCGCAGCGGCGCGTCCTGTTGCTGGCGCGCCGCGACCAGCTGGGGCACGTCCAGGATGAGCGCGACCCCGCCGTCTCCGAGGATGGTCGCGCCGGAGAAGGCGCCGACGTCGGCGTGGAAGCTGGACAGCGACTTGATGACGGTCTGGTGGTCGCCGAGGATCTGGTCGACGACGAGTCCCACCCGCTCATGCCCCAGGCTGACGACCACCACCTTCTGGTGCGGATCGGGCGGCGTGCCCGTGCGCAGGAACTCGCGGAGCCGGATGAACGGCACCAGCTGATCGCGCAGAGTCAGCAGGCTGCGGCCCGTCGACCGGACGTCCTGTTCGACGCTCAGCTCGACGCATTCCTCGACCGCCGAGAGCGGGATCACGAACCGCGACCCGCCGACCCGGACGAGGAGCCCGTCGATGATCGCCAGCGTCAGGGGAATGCGCAGGGTGACCTGCGAGCCGTGGCCGAACTCGCTGCGCAGGTCGATGGAGCCGCGCAGGCCTTCCACGGTGCGCTTGACGACGTCCATGCCGACGCCGCGGCCGGAGAGGTTGGTGATGGCGGCCGCCGTCGAGAAGCCGGGCTGGAAGATCAGCTGCAGCAGGTCGTCGTCGCTCAGCACGGCGTCAGGGGCGATGAGCCCGGCGTCCTCGGCCTTGGCGCGCACGCGGGCCCGATCGACGCCACGGCCGTCGTCGGTGATCGTGATGATCACCTCCGCGCCGGACTGGCGCGCCGCCAGCACCACCTGGCCGGTGGCCGGCTTCCCGGCCGCGAGGCGCTGCTCCGGCGATTCCAGGCCATGGTCCGCGGCGTTCCGGATCAGATGGACGAGGGGATCGGCGAGACGCTCGATGACGGTCTTGTCCAGCTCGGTCGCCTCGCCCTCTGTGGAGAGCTCGATGGACTTGCCGGTCTCCCGGGCGAGGTCGTGGATAAGGCGGCGGTAGCGGCCGAACAGCTGGGCGATCGGCACCATCCGCACGACCATCATGATGTCGCGCAGTTCCGCGGCGAGCTGCTCGATCTCCTCCGAGACCGACCGGAGGTGGATGTCGCCGCCGGTGTCGGCCACCTGCTTCAGGCGCGACTGCGCGATGACGAGCTCGCCGACACGGTCCATCAACTCGTCGAGCCGCTCGGCCGGGACCCGCACCGTCTCGTTGGGCCGCTCCTGGCGGGTCTCGGCGGCGGCGACGACGCCGGGGTCCGCAGCGGCCCCGCCCGCGGCGTCCGTGTCGCCGGGCGCGCCCGCCGAAGGGGCGACCTCGTCGATCGAGAGCGTCATGTCGTCGATGACGAACATGAAGACGTCCTCGATCTCCGAGCGCGGCCGATCCGTCTTCAGCTCGACCTCCCAGCCCAGATGACAGTCGTCGGGCGTGAGCGCCTCCAGCGGCGGGACGCGATCGGTCAGGGCGCGGACTTCGCAGGCGCCCAGGTCCCGCAGCTCGTCGAGCAGGGGCAGCGGACGGGTTCCGTTGCGGAGCGCCTCGGCGGGGAAGCTGAAACGGAGGCGCCAGTGCGTCACCGGAGTCTCGGGAGCGGGCGGCGGCGCGCCGGCGCCCTCGACCGCCGCCTGCAGGTCCGCGAGCAGGGCCGCGCCGACGGCGGGGTCCGCACTATGGCCTTCGGCCAGCGCCCGCATGTGATCGCGGGCCGCCAGCACGGCGGAGATGAGTTCCGGGGTGGCGGTCGCCTCGCCTTTGCGGACCCGCTCGAAGGCGCTCTCGCAGTGGTGGGTGAAGGCGGCCAGGCCGTCGAAGCCGAACATCGCGCCCGATCCCTTGAGCGTGTGCAGCCCCCGGAAGATGGCGTCGATCGTATCCCGGTCGCCGGGGTGGCCGGCGAGGTTCAGGAGGTCCTGCTCGATCTGTTCGAGCAGGTCGCGAGCCTCGATGCGGAAGGTCTCGACGGGGTCCTGGGCGCTCATCGGGCCAGCACCTTCTTGACCACCGCGACGAGCTGGTCGGCGTTGAACGGCTTGGTGAGCCAGCCCGTGGCGCCGGCGGCCTTCGCCTGCGCCTTGACGGCGGCGTCCGACTCCGTGGTCAGGAACAGGATCGGCACGCCCGCCTGGGCCGGCCGGCTCCGCAATTCGCGGATCATCGTCAGCCCGTCCATCACCGGCATGTTCAGGTCGGTGATGATCAGGGCGAATGGATTGGCGGCGGCCTTCGCCAGGCCCTCGGCCCCGTCGGCCGCCTCGGTGACGCTGTAGCCCTCGCTCGAGAGGGCGATGCGGATCGCCTGCCGCAGGCTGGCGGAGTCGTCGACGGTCAGGATGGCGGCGCTCATTGGCCCGCCTCCTGGAGCCAGAAGGCCCGATCGGCAGGGCGGTCGGCGGCGACGAAGCCGCCCCGCTCCAGCATGGCGAGCAGGTCGCCGCGGGCCGGTTCCGCCAGGCGCAGCGCCTGGCCGTCCCGCGTCGCGCTCTTCCGCGCCGACTCGACAAGCTGGATCAGCGTGAGATCCGATTCGGCGCTGCCGGAGAGGTCGAGCGTGATGGCCGAATGGGACCCGATCGCCGCCAGCAGGTCGGCATGCGCCGCCGGCGCGGTCTGCAGGGTCACGTCGCCCGTCATCCGGATCCGGGCGCCTCCGCCCGGCGGAGGGTCCGGACACTCAAGGAACAGCGGCGTCCTCGTCGGGAGCCGGCTGGATTCGGTGTCTTCCGAAGTCATTTTGCACACGCCAGTTCGAGTAAAATCTCGAACTCATCTTGGCGTGTGGGTGCTAAAGTAAAGTAAACGTAGAAACTATGTTTTGCGTGATTGTATAGAGCGCCAAATAGACGCACCTATAGTCGAATTATACTATTGTACTCTCTGTTGCGACGCGGAGTTGGGCGAGCGCGCCACGAAATTTAGATTTCGGGACAGGCGGCCACTTTCCCGCCCCGGGGAGGCGCGTCAGCGGGCCGAGCGCCGGCGATCCAGGGGGCGGACGCCGTACCGCGCCCGGAACCACTGATTGAAAGCGGGCTGGCTCGAGAAGCCCAGGAGGCCCGCCACGCGCGACAGGGGCTCGTTGGACTGCTCCAGATGCCGCCTGACGAGCCGATCGCGCGCCGCGTTCAGGAGGTCGGCGAAGGTCGCGTCCTCCTCGGCCAGGCGCCGCTGGAGGGTGCGCACGGTGACGCCCAGCTGGGCGGCGACGCGTTCGCGCGAGCAGTCGCCGTCCGGAAGCAGGACGACGGCGAGGGCGGTGACGCGGTCGGCCAGGGTCTGCGGACGGTCCTCGAGCAGGGCGGCCGCCTGCGCCTCGGCATGCGACGCCAGCTGGGGGTCGGCGCCGGGCGGTTGCAGGGGCAGGTCCGCGGCCCGGATGCGCAGGCCGTCGAACGGTTGCTGGAACCCCACGCCGCCGGTGAAGAACGCCGCGTGAGCGTGGGGGACGCGCGGGGCGAGGTGGCGAAACGCGGCTTCCGGCGGCGTCCAGCCGGCGCCCATGATCTCGCTGAGATTGCGGAAGAGGATCCCCACCAGCATCTCCATCCCGTGGATGCGGCGGTTGGCGGCGAAGGGTGGGTCGGCCTGGAACCGCAGTTCGACGCGGTCGCCGTCGAGGACGGCGTCGAGGCGCGCCGCCTCGGTCTGAAGGGCTATGTATCGGCACAGCTTGTCGATCACCGCTTGCAGCGTGGGCTGCGGACGCAGGACGAGGGCGAGGTCTCCCCAGTTGGACAGTCGCCGACGGGCGGCGATCCGGAGCCCGATATCGTCGCAGCCCGACAGGGCGGCGCACTCGGTCAGGAGGCGGTCGATGGCCGCGACGCGAACCCGCGCCCGTGGGTTGTCGAACGCCGAGCGCGGGATGCCCAGCCGCTCGCCCATCGCGCGGGCGTCAAGCCCGAGCTCGCCGACCACGTCCGCCACGTTCGCGAGCGCCGTGCCGAGCGTGAAGGCCTGCGCGATGGCCGGCGCCCCCGCGCGGCCGCGCGGTCTGGGCGCCTTCAGGCGATCCGCCGCTCCTGGACCGGCTTCAGGGTCGTCGCGACTGGACATGCTTGCGGCGGGCGGACGGCGTCTCCCCGAACCGGTCCCGGTACCAATGATTGAAGGACTGCTGGCTTGAGAAGCCGAGGAGCTCGGCCACTTCCGCGAGCGACCTCGGGGAGCCGTCCACATAGCTCTGGCACAGGATCTCACGCCCCTGGTCCAGCAGCGTGGCGAAGTTCGTGCCCTCGTCGGCCAGACGCCGCTGCAGGGTGCGAAGCCCGATGCCGAGCATCCGGGCGACCTCCTCCCGGTCGCACCGCCCCTCCGGCAACAGCCGCACGACGGCCTCCATCACCTCGTCGGCGAGCGAGGCCCGATAGTTCTGCAGCAGGCCTTCGGCCAGGCGGGACACCTGCGGCGCGAGGGCGACATCGGCCTTTGCCAGCGGCAGGTCCAAGGCGTCGCGGTGGCAGATGAACCCGTCGAAGGCCTGGTCGAAGAGGGCGTCGACCCCGAAGACGGTCCGGTGCAGGACGAGGGAGGCGGGCCGGCCATAGCGGAAGCAGACGCCCAGCGGACGCCACGCCTCACCGGCGACCTCGCGCAGGACCTGGGCGAAAGTGGCCAGGCCCACGTCGATCGATACCCGCAGCGCCCGGGCGGGCAGGGCTTCGTAGAAATTGAGCTGGACCTCCACGAGATCGCCGGCGTCCTCCAGGGCGATCCAGGAGCCCTCGGATTGCAGCCGGGCGAAGCGCCGGATCGCTTGAAGGGCCGCTCCGACGGTGGGCTGCTCCCGCGCGACCACGGCCGTCATGCCCCATACCGCCGCGCGCCGCCCCATCGCGACCCGCAGGCCGAAGTCCTCCAGGCCCGTCTGCTCGGCCGCATCCGCGTACATGCTGGTCACCGCGACGAAGGGCACGCGAAGGTCCGGATTGACCAGCGCCGCCGGAGAGACGCCGTGCGCGGCCGCGATGGCGTCGGGATCGGCTCCATGTCGGCGCGCCAGATCGGCGAACCCGAGGAGGCTCGCGCTGCGGACGGTTCGGTGAATCATGTTCTAAGCTGAAGCTTGGGAACGCAGCGGAGATCAAGTGTGATCGTGACGTCCAGCCGCGCCGACGATCCGACGGCGCAATGGTCGCCGCGTGTAGCGATGGCCGGATCGTTCCCGCGTCGCCAGGATACGCTCCCCCTTGCTCCTGATGGCGGGACGCGCTGGAGCGGCCGCGGAACTTGTCGATCCTTCGTCGCGCCAGATTGGTGACGGGGGGCCACTAGATCTCGCGCCGTTTCACCCGCGTCCGTGAACATCGTGGGTAGGAAAAAGCTTGGCGCCAACACTTCTCGCCGCGGATATCGACAGCCATGGAGGCGCTAGCCGGCCAGCCAGATGGGCGGAGCGCGGGGACACTTATCGATGTCAGGATCGACGGTGAGTTCCCATTTGGGGGCTCGCCCTTCCTGTAGGGCCTGATCGTGCTGCGCTAGCAGCAACAAGAACGGGCCCAGGGCCGATCCCGCAGCGTACGCAGGCTTCTCGAAGCCAACCTCGTGATCGAAGAAATAGGCGGCTGGAGGGCCATTCTCGGATAGGAGGTCCAACCCGAATAGGTTTCCGCATCCATCGTTGAACAGCGGCACGGCATTGACGTGGGTGAGCTCCGT
>JBKOYY010000001.1:0-53566 GCA_046725615.1 Pseudomonadota bacterium | reverse complement strand
CCCAGAGGCTCTACGACCTGGGCGCCAACGACGCCGTGCCCGAGACGGTCGAGGCCAGCCTGCAGCTCTCCGAGGCGGTGCTGGTGGAGATCGGCGTCCCCATGGGCCTCGTCATCGCGTCCATCCACGAACGTCGCGACGAGTTCCGGGCCGCGCTGAACCGGCCCAACTCGCTCGGCGGCCGCACCCGGCGCTTTCAGCGCGACCGCGGCGCCTGAACGGCGCCGGAACCGGGGCGAGCGCGAAAAATTCATCCGGCGTTCAAGGGCCGGGAACCAAGCGTGACCTTGCTGCGTTGGGCAGCCAGACGTCGGGAACGGCTGTGGGCCGGGGAAAGCGCATGTCATCGAATGGCGAGCCGGCAGGACAGGAGCGCGGGGTTTCCCGCACCTTCCGCACGACTGCGTCACCCGGCCGTCTTTTCAAGAATTCCCAAGGACTTCCGTCAGAAAACGACGGACATGGCGCCGGCGGCGGTGCAGAATCGACGAGGTCTTCGCTATGACCGCTTCGCCGATTCGCAGCGCAGCCGACGGCGCGATGCGGGTCGCTGTGCCTGCGCGAGGTTCGCAAATGTCATTGTTTGCGGGCGACGCGGTGGCTAGCGTCCTGGCTAAGCTTGGGAAAGGCTGGCGAATTTGCGTTGGGAGTGTGGCTCTGGCGACACTTTCGCAACGGGTCGGCCTTGTTATAACGGCGGCTGGGTCAAACGGCCGCACCACCTGAGGGCAACGAGAGGGCTCTGATTATGAAGTTGAAACTCCTGGCTGGAGCCGCGATGGCGGCGGCGTTCGCCGCTTCCGGCGCCGCTGCGCAAGAAGGCTGGTACGGCGCGGTGGACCTCGGCTACCACTGGCCCGAGGAATTCGAACTCAAGTCGTCGAACAACGCGCCGAACGGCATTCCGTACGACTGGGAATTCAACCAGGAAGACGACTGGGCCGGCTTCGCTCGTCTCGGCTACCAGCTCAACAGCAACTGGCGCGTCGAGCTCGAGCTGGGCTACCGCGGCGGTGACATCGACTCGATCCGCGGCGGCACCAACCAGGCTGTCGTCGGCCTCTGCACCCCGGGCGTGACCCGTACCGCGGCGGCCCCGACCTGCGGCTCGCCGGACGGCGACGTCACGTCGTGGACCGTGATGGGCAACATCATCTACGACATCCTGCCCGGCTCGGCGATCAACCCGTTCGTGGGCGCCGGTATCGGCGTCAATCACGTCAAGACCGACGTCACCGGCCAGTTCTCGAACGTGCCGGGCGCCACGGCGGCCACCGCGATCCAGAACCTGACCATCGACGACGATGATACGGCCTTCGCCTATCAGTTCATCGCCGGTCTGGCCTGGAAGGCCACCGACCAGCTCAGCGTCGACCTGACCTACCGCTACCTGTCGGGTTCGGACCTCGACTTCGCCTCCACCGGCAGCCTGGCCACCGGCCTGCAGCCCGGCGTGTTCTCGGGCGCCTACAAGGACCAGTCGGTGACGCTGGGCCTGCGGTACCTGTTCGCGGCTCCGCCGCCCCCGCCGCCGCCGCCCCCGCCGCCGCCGCCGCCTCCCCCGCCGCCTCCGCCTCCGCCGCCGCCGCCTCCGCCGCCGGCCTATGAGGCCAAGCAGTTCATCGTCTACTTCCCGTTCGATCAGTACGTGATCACGCCGGAAGCCCAGGCGGTGATCACCGACGCGGCGAACTACGCCAAGGCCGGCAACGCCACCCGCGTGGTGGTCGTGGGCCATGCCGACACCTCCGGCTCGGACGCCTACAACGTCCGCCTGTCCGAACGCCGTGCGAAGGCCGTGGCCGACGCCCTGGTGGGCTCGGGCGTGGGCGCCGGCGCGCTGTCGGTCGACTGGAAGGGCGAGTCCATGCCTGCGGTCGCCACCGGCGACGGCGTGAAGGAACCGCTGAACCGCCGCTCGACGATCGACATCAACTTCTAAGTCGATCCACGACTGCGACTGAGATCGGGGCCCGGTGGAAACACCGGGCCCTTTTCTTTTGCCTGCCGCTTCATGGGGCAGGCGGCGCCTGCGCTAGATCGGTAGCTGGGTCGTCGACTTGACCTCTTCCAGAACGGCGTAGGTCCGCGTCTCGCGCACGCCGGGGATCCGCACCAGGACTTCCTCGAGGAACACCCGCCAGGCCGTCAGGTCGCGGACGCGAGCCTTGATAAGATAGTCGAACCCGCCCGCCACCATGTGGCACTCCAGAACGTCGGGCGAGCGGCGGGCCGCCGCCGCGAAGGTCTCGAAGACGTCGGGCGTGGTGCGGTCCAGCAGCACCTCCACGAAGATCAGCACCCCGCGCTCCACCAGCGCCGGATCCACCAGCGCCGCGAAGCCGGTGATGTAGCCGCTGTCTCGCAGCCGCCGCACGCGGTCGGAACAGGCCGAGGGCGACAGGTGGCAGCGCTCCGCGAGCTCGGCGTTGCTGATCCGCCCGTCGGCCTGCAGGACCCGCAGAAGCCGCCGATCGGTGTCGTCCAGCCGCAGGATATTCGCCATATTGTTGTTCCGCAGGAGAAGCTTCGGCGCAGGTCGATTTCTTACGTAGCACATTCGCCGAAATCTACCCTACGCCGGATACTCACGGAGGCGGAGGCCCGAATGTCGTTCGATCACCTGGATGCGGCGAAATTCGCCGATGAACGTACGGCCATCGCGGCCCTGCTCGCCGGCCGGCCGCTGTCTCAGCAGGACCGTGACGCCGTGCAGGCCGAGGCCGAGGCCCTGGTCCGCGCCGCGCGCCAGAGCGCCCGCCGCCAGGGCGTGGTCGAGAGCTTCCTGCAGGAGTTCAGCCTTTCCACCCGCGAAGGCCTGGCGCTGATGTGCCTGGCCGAGGCGCTGCTGCGCACGCCCGACGAGGGGACCCGCGACCGCCTGATCGCCGAAAAGATCGCCTCGGCCGACTGGGCCAGCCACGCCGGCCGGTCGGACAGCCTGCTGGTCAACGCCTCCACCTGGAGCCTGATGCTCACGGGCAAGATCATCGACCCGGACGAGGAGGCGCGGAACGACCTTCCCGGCTTCGTCCGGCGCCTCGCCGGGCGGCTGGGCGAGCCGGTCATCCGTAAGGCCGTCGGCGCCGCCGTCCGTATCATGGGCGAACAGTTCGTATTGGGCGCGACCATCGAGAAGGCGATCAAGCGGGCGGGAGCCGACGGCTTCGTCTGTTCGTTCGACATGCTGGGCGAGGGCGCCCGCACCGACGCCGACGCCGATCGCTACGAGGCCGCCTACGCCCGCGCCATCCAGATCGTCGGAGGCCATGCCAAGGGCCAGGGTCCCGAGCGCGGCCACGGCGTCTCGGTGAAGCTGTCGGCCCTCTCGCCGCGGTACGAGGCGCGCCAGGCCGAGCGGGTGTTCGCCGACCTCTATCCCCGCATCCTGCGCCTGGCGATCATGGCCGCCGAGGCCGACATCAACCTGACCCTCGACGCCGAGGAGGCCGACCGCCTGGTCATCTCGCTGGAGTTGCTGGACCGGCTGGCGCGCGAACCGGCGCTGGGCGCCTGGCGCGGCCTCGGCCTCGCCGTCCAGGCCTACCAGAAGCGCGGGCCGCAGGTGATCGAAGCGGTGGCCGCCATCGCCCGCGCCTCGGGCCGCCGGCTGATGGTGCGGCTGGTGAAGGGCGCCTACTGGGATTCCGAGATCAAGCGCGCCCAGGTCGCCGGCCTGCCGGGCTATCCGGTCTACACGACCAAGGCGGCGACGGACGTCAGCTACCTAGTCTGCGCCCGCGCCCTGCTGGCGGCCGCGCCGGCGCTTTACGGCCAGTTCGCGACCCACAACGCCCACACCCTCGCCGCCGTCCGGGTGATGGCCAGCCAGATGGGCCTCAGCCCCGAATTCCAGCGCCTGCACGGGATGGGCGAGGCGCTCTACGGCGGCGCCAAGGACCGCTACGGCGACTTCCCGCTCCGGGTCTACGCCCCCGTGGGCAGCCACGAGGACCTCCTCCCCTATCTTGTCCGCCGCCTGCTGGAGAACGGCGCCAACACCTCGTTCGTCCACGCCCTCCTCGACGAGAAGACGCCGGTGTCCAAGGTCGTGGTCGATCCGATCAGGGCGGTGGAGGCGGCGGGGGCCGGGCCGCACCCGCGTATCCCGCTGCCGCGCGATCTCTACGGTCCGGGGCGGAGGAACGCGGAGGGCCTCGATCTCTCCACCAAGGCGGTGCGCGATCGCCTGGTCGGCGCCGTCGTCGCTCTGGACGGGGAGGATCTGGAGGCCGCGCCGATCATCGGCGGGCGCATCGAAAAGGCCGGCGGCTTCAAGCCGATCGCCGCGCCGTCCGACCTCTCCCACACGCTCGGGCGCGCCTGGCAGTCGACGCCCGCCCAGGCCGACGCCGCCTTCGCCGCCGCCCACGCCGCCCAGCCGGCCTGGGACCGTCGCGGCGGCGAGGGCCGCGCGAAGGTGCTGCGGGCCATGGGCGACGCCCTGGAGACCGAGCGCGAGCGGCTGATCGCCATCTGCGTGCGCGAGGCGGGCAAGACCTACGCCGACGCCATCGCCGAGGTGCGCGAGGCCGTGGACTTCTGCCGCTACTACGCCCTGCTGGCCGAGCGGCAGTTCGCCAGTCCGGAGACCCTGCGCGGGCCGGTGGGCGAGACCAACCAGCTCAGCCTGCGCGGCCGGGGCGTGTTCGTCTGCATCAGCCCCTGGAACTTCCCCCTCGCCATCTTCACCGGCCAGGTCGCCGCGGCCCTGGCCGCCGGCAACGGCGTGCTGGCCAAGCCAGCCGAGCAGACCCCGATCATCGCCAGCGAGGCGGTGAAGCTGTTCCATGCGGCGGGCGTGCCGGAGGGCCTGCTGCACCTCCTCCCCGGCGACGGCGCGACGGTGGGCCAGGCCCTGGTCTCGCATCCCGGGTGCGACGGCGTCGCCTTCACCGGCGGCACGGAGACCGCCTGGGCGATCAACCGCAGTCTGGCGGCTCGCCAGGGGCCGATCGTGCCGTTCATCGCCGAGACCGGCGGGCTGAACGCCATGTTCGTCGACACCACCGCCCTGTGCGAGCAGGTGATCGACGACGTCCTCGCCTCGGCCTTCGGCTCGGCCGGCCAGCGCTGCTCTGCCCTGCGGATCCTGTTCGCGCCGCACGAGACCGCCGACGCCCTGATCGACGGGCTGAAGGGCGCCATGGACACCCTGGTGGTCGGCGATCCCGCCGATCCACGCACCGACATCGGTCCGGTGATCGACGCCGACGCCAAGGCCGTGCTCGACGCCCACGTCGAACGTCTGGCCGCCGAGGGCCGCGTGCTGCGCCGGCTCGATGTTCCGGCCGGCGGCCACTTCTTCGCCCCGACCCTGGCCGAGATCCCCGACGCCGCCTTCCTGCAGAAGGAAGTCTTCGGCCCGGTCCTGCACGTCGTCCGCTACGACCCCGCGAAGCTGGGAGAGGCCGCCGCCCCGCTGGTGGCCGCGCGCTACGGCCTGACCCTCGGCGTCCACAGCCGCATCGAGGCCTTCGCCGAGGAGGTCCGGGAGGCCGTCCCCGCCGGCAACGCCTATGTGAACCGCTCGATGATCGGCGCGGTGGTCGGCGTGCAGCCCTTCGGCGGCGAGGGGCTCTCGGGCACGGGGCCCAAGGCAGGCGGGCCACATGCCCTCCTGCGCTATGCGGTCGAGCGGGCGCTGAGCGTCAACATCACCGCCCAGGGCGGCGACCCGGCGCTGCTGAATCTCGACGCCTAGCCAGACCGCGGCCGGGACATCGCACGCGTTTGTCGCAGGGTCAGCGCCGTCCGCCGATGCGGCTTTGACCCTCGCCCGCGCGGCGCGCCTTAGCCCGAGCGTCTGGACGGCGAGAGGGCGACCATGCGGATCCTGGTGGGCACGCCGACCTACAACGGCCAGCTGACGACCCACTACACGGGCGCCCTGTTGTCGCTGTGGGCCGAGATGGGCGATCGGCTGGATTGGAAGACCACCAGCGGCACCCTGCTGGCGTGGGCGCGCAACGCCCTGGCCAGCCATGTGCTGGAATCAGGGCACTCGCACCTGCTCTTCATCGACAGCGACATCGACTACCCGGCAGGCCTGATCCGCCGGATGATCGACTTCGACGCCCCGGTCGTCTCGGCCGTCTGTCCGCACCGGGTGCTGGACGTGCCGCGCTTCCACGCCATGTCACGGATGCACGATGATCCCGGCGGCGCCTGGGCCCGCTCGCTCAGCTTCGTGATGGAGCTGGAGACCCCTCACGTGGAACGAAATGGGTTTTATAAGGCGCGCCGCACCGGCACGGGCCTCATGCTCATCAAACGCCAGGTGTTCGAGACCCTGCGCGACGCCCACCCCGAACTCTATCGGCCCGCCGCCGGCAGTTACTATGAGCACCAGGGCCTGAAGAGCGTCTTGCAATGCTTCGACCCCGGCTACGACGAACGCGGCGTCGCGATGGGTGAAGACGTCTCGTTCTGCCGGCGCTGGCAGGCGACCGGCGGCGACATCTGGGTCGTGTTCGACGAGACCGTGGGCCACGTGGGCCCGTTCGTCTTCCGCGCCAGCCTCTGATCTGCGTCACGGCGCAGCCTGTTCCGCCCTCGCGCGTTGATGCTCCGGGACACCGGCGCCGGCGACCGGTTCGAGGGATCGCATGACATTGCAGCAGGCCCTGGCCTTCGGCCTCGTGGGCGTGACCATCGTCGCCTTCGTCTGGGGGCGCTGGCGCTACGACGTCGTCGCGCTTGTAGCTCTCACCCTGGGCCTCGCGCTCGGCGTGGTGCCGGCCGAGAAGGCGTTCTCGGGCTTCGCCAACGACGTCACGGTGATCATCGCCTGCGCCCTGGTGGTCAGCGCCGCCTTCGCCCGCTCCGGGATCGTGGAAGCCCTGCTGCGGCCGATCCTGCCGCGGCTGACCGACGCCCGCACCCAGGTCCCGCTGTTCACCCTCGCGGTCACCGTCCTGTCGATGGTGACCAAGAACGTCGGCGCCCTGGCGCTGATGATGCCGATCGCCCTGCAGGTGGCGCGGCGGACCGGGACGTCGCCGTCCCGTCTGCTGATGCCCATGAGTTTCGGCGCCCTGATCGGCGGAACGGTGACGCTGGTCGGCACATCGCCGAACATCCTGGTCTCCGAGGTGCGCGAGCAGATCCTCGGCCGACCGTTCGGCATGTACGACTACGCCCCCGTGGGGCTGGGCCTGACGGCCATGGGGCTGGTGTTCCTCAGCTTCGGCTACCGCCTGCTGCCACAGCAGCGCGTGGCGGCCGAGACGCTGGACGCGGCGATCGAGACCGCGCCCTACCTGACCGAGGTGGCGGTCCCACCCGACTGGACGCTTGAAAAGCGCACGCTGCGCCACCTGCAGGCTCTGGGCGACCACGAGGTGACCATCATCACCCTGGTGCGCGACGGCGAGCGGCGGAAGGCGCCGCACCTGAACACCCGCGCCCGGCCCGGCGACATCCTGCTGGTCGAGGGCGACCACGAGGCGCTGGATCGCATGATCAGCCGCGCCCGGCTGAGGCTGACCCGCTCGGATCGGCCCATCGCCATGGACGAGCCGACCGAGGAGGTGCGGGTGGTCGAGGCCGTGGTCGGCCAGGACTCGCCGCTGATCGGCCGTTCGGCCGGCCAGGCCGACCTCTACGGCCAGCACGGGGTCAACCTGCTGGCGGTGAGCCGCGCCGGCTATCGCACCCCGGCCGAGCTCACCACCATGCGCCTGCGGTCAGGCGACATCGTCGTGGTGCAAGGCGGCGAGAGGACCTTGCCGGGCGCGCTGAAGACCCTGGGCCTGCTGCCGTTGGCCGAACGCGAGGTGCGGCTGGGCGGCGTGCGGCGGCGGGTCGTGCCGGCGCTGATCCTCGCCGGGGCCATGGTGCTGGTGGCGGCCCAGGCCGTGCCGGTGGCCATCGCCTTCTTCGCCGCCGCCGTGGCCATGGTGGTCTCGGGCGCGATCCGGATGCGCGAGGCCTATTCGGCGCTGGACGGGCCGGTGCTGGTGCTGATCGCCGCCCTCATCCCGGTCAGCGATGCGATCCGCGCCACCGGCGGGGCCGACCTGGTCGCCGAGGCGCTGGCCGGGGCCTTCCAGGGTCGCCCGCCGATTCTTGCCGTCGGGGCCATCATGGCCGTGGCCATGGCGGCCACGCCGTTCCTCAACAACGCCGCCACCGTGCTGATCGTGGCGCCCATCGGCGCGGCCCTGGCGAAACTTCTGGGCCTTAACCCCGACCCGTTCCTGATGGCGGTGGCGGTCGGCGCGGCGTGCGACTTTCTGACGCCCGTAGGCCACCAGTGCAATACGCTGGTGATGGCGCCGGGGGGCTATCGCTTCGCCGACTACCCCCGGCTGGGCGCACCGCTGACCCTGCTCGTTCTCCTCGTGGGGACGCCCCTGATCGCCGCCGTGTGGCCCCTCTCATGAGCGTTCACATGGTCGTGAGCCGGCCTCGTCGTTAAGGCCTGGCGCCGAGGGCGCTAGCCCCCACGTTAAGACCTCGTTAGCGAAAAAGTTTGGGGACGGACCGGCCGCCTCATTGACGACTCCCGGGGGCTCATGTGTCCATATGTGGGTTGGTCCGGGGGCTGGACCACAAGATATGGGGCTGAAGGCCAAGGGGTCTTCTTCGAGGGGCAAGGCAGGGACATGAGCGAAGCGGCGAAAGTTGGGATTGCCGAGACTTCTGAACGTGTTGCGCCGGCGCAGGCCCGGCCGCAGCTGCAACTGGTGCGCAAGGTCGAGGTCGACCGCGACCGGGACGCGCTGCTGACCGACTTCGGCAAGACGACGCTGGAGGACCGTTACCTCCTACCGGGCGAGAGCTACCAGGACATGTTCGCACGCGTCGCCACGGCCTTCGCCGACGACGCCGACCACGCCCAGCGGATCTACGACTACATCTCGCGCCTGTGGTTCATGCCGGCCACCCCGGTGCTGTCGAACGGCGGCGCCCAGCGCGGCCTGCCGATCTCCTGCTTCCTGAACGCCGTGCCCGACAACCTGGAAGGCATCGTCGGCGTCTGGAACGAGAACGTCGCCCTGGCCTCGAACGGCGGCGGCATCGGCACCTATTGGGGCGGCGTCCGCTCCATCGGCGAGAAGGTGAAGGGCGCGGGCCAGACCAGCGGCATCATCCCCTTCATCCGGGTGATGGACTCGCTGACCCTGGCCATCAGCCAGGGGTCGCTGCGCCGCGGCTCTGCCGCCGTCTACCTCGACATCCACCATCCCGAGATCGAGGAGTTCCTCGAGATCCGGAAGCCCTCGGGCGACTTCAACCGCAAGAGCCTCAACCTCCACCACGGCCTGTCGATCACCGACGAGTTCATGGAAGCCGTCCGCGACGGCGCCATGTTCGGCCTGCGGTCGCCCAAGACCGGCGAGGTGATCCGCGAGGTGGACGCCCGCTCGCTCTGGCAGAAGATCCTCGAGGTCCGCCTGCAGACCGGCGAGCCCTACCTGATCTTCTCCGACACGGTGAACCGCGCCATGCCGCAGCACCAGCGCGAGCTGGGCCTGTCGGTGCGCCAGTCGAATCTGTGCTCCGAGATCATGCTGCACACCGGCAAGGACCACCTGGGCCTGGAGCGGACCGCGGTCTGCTGCCTGAGCTCGGTCAACGCCGAGACGTTCCTGGAGTGGCGCGACCACCCGACGTTCATCGAGGACGTCATGCGCTTCCTCGACAACGTGCTGGAGGACTTCATCAACCGGGCCCCGCCCGAGATGAAGCATGCGGTCTACGCCGCCCGGCGCGAGCGTTCGGTGGGTCTTGGCCTGATGGGCTTCCACTCGTTCCTGCAGGCCCAGAACGTGCCGTTCGAGAGCGCCATGGCCAAGTCCTGGAACATGCGCCTGTTCAAGACCCTGCGCCGCCAGTGCGACGCGGCCTCGCGCAAGCTGGCCGCCGAGCGCGGACCCTGCCCGGACGCGGCCGAGCGCGGCGTGATGGAGCGGTTCAGCCACAAGCTCGCCATCGCGCCCACCGCCTCGATCTCGATCATCTGCGGCGGCACGTCGGCGGGCATCGAACCGATCCCGGCCAACATCTACACGCACAAGACCCTGTCCGGGACCTTCGCGGTGAAGAACCCCTACCTGGAGCGGCTGCTGGACGAGAAGGGCCAGAACACCGCCGCGGTGTGGGACTCGATCCTGGCCAACGAGGGCTCGGTCCAGCACCTGGACTTCCTCAGCCAGGACGAGAAGGACGTCTACAAGACCGCCTTCGAGATCGACCAGCGCTGGATCGTCGAGCTCGCGGCCGACCGCACGCCCGACATCTGCCAGTCCCAGTCGGTGAACCTGTTCCTGCCCGGCGACGTCAACAAGTGGGACCTCCACATGCTGCACTGGCAGGCGTGGGAGCGGGGCTGCAAGTCGCTCTACTACCTGCGCTCCAAGTCGGTGCAGCGCGCCGCCCACGCCGGGGGCGAAGAGATCGCCGCCCAGATCCAGGTCGAGGGCAAGACCGACTACGAGGAATGCCTGGCCTGCCAGTAGGCGAACAGACATCCGGACGGATCGAGGGGGCCTGATGCGCCCCCTCCTTTCGTTTGCGCCTCAGGAAGCAGCATTAACCCCGCCCCAATTCGCGCGTGGCGATATGGCCCTTGCAGACCGGCCGGTTCGCCCGGACTATGCCTGCGGGGAGCCACGCCGCGCGGGCGTGGACGGGAGTAGCGCATGCGTGGGTCGACGTTCGTCGCCATGGCGCTGGCATGTGGAGCCGCAGGGCCCGCGGCCGCGCAGTCGTTAGCGCCCGGCGTCGCCGAGGCCCTGAACCGCGCCGCGTTCGCTCATGACACCGAAGTCCGGCTCAATCCCCTCGACAGCCTGAAGATCCGCACCGAAACGGCGCCCGTCGTTCTGGAACGCGCCGGCCTCGCCGAGGATCGGCTGGACGTCATGGCCGTCCGCAGCTGGCCGGGCGCCATCCGCTTCTCGTCCGACAAGCTGGAGTTCGACGTCGCACCCCACGCGGGCTTCGGCGTCTCGCGTTTCGGCGGCCAGGCCGAGGGCGGCGCCACGATCACCGTCTCCAAGTCGCGCGGCGAGCGGGCGCTGGAACAGCTCCGCGACCTGGGCGTCCAGGACGGCGCCGGCTTCGGCGACAAGGGCCGCTGGTACCTCTTCGCCGCCGCCAGCGGCCGGGCCGTCGGGCTCAACATGCTGCGCGGCGAGCGGGGCTGGGACCGGGCGGGCTGGACCACCGACGCCACGGGCGCCCTCGTGGGTGACGCCCAGGTCGGCGTCGGCTGGCGCAAGGGCGACGTGCAATCGTCGTTCGGCGTCATCCACCGCGAGGTGAAGGGCAATCACATGGTCTTCGGCCAGACCACCCGCGACGACACCGTCGCCGCCTTCACCTTCAGCTTCCGCCCGCAGCGCTAGACTCGATCCCAGCCCGGCTCGAACGGATACCGCTCCGCCCACAGCGCTATGAGCCGCGGGTCGGCGTCCACCCGTCGGACAACTTCGCCCAGGCGCGGCGCCGCGGCGCCGAACGCCTGCCGGCGCGGGCGGAAGCGGCTGACCACCGCCACGTATAGGTCCAGCACGGTCAGCGCCTCGCCCAGGATGTACCGGCCGGGCTCCGTCGCCGCCTCCATCACCGCCCAGCACTCCAGGATGCGCGCCTCGATCCGCCGGTTCACGTCGGCGTGGAGCCCGGCGTCCGCGACCAGGCGCGAGGGCTCGTCCTTCAGCCAGTAGTGGGCGTAGATCGCCGAGGATACGAAGCTCATCCAGCGCAGGAAGGCCGATCGGCGCGGATCGTCCGGCCCGGGCGCCAGGCCCGCGTCGGAATGCAGCTCGCCCAGCCGCAGCAGGATCGCCGCGCTCTCGGTCATCACCTCGCCGGTCGGCAGCACCAACGCCGGAACCTGACGCAGCGGATTGGCCGCCAGCACCCGGTCGCCTTCGGCCCGCTGGTCGGGATAGAAGGTGGGCGCGTCCACCAGCTCATACGGCTGCCCCATCAGCGTCAACGCCGCCTCGACGGCCACCCCGCCCGAGCCCCGGGCGCTGTACAGCACATAGCCGGCCATCTGCATTCGTCCCCAGGCTGTTCACAACATGTTGGGCAGGCGCGCCAACTTGTCACTAGATGTTGTCGCTTGCGGTGTTAACGTCGCGGTCACCATCGACCGATGGCGTCCGATTCCGAGGGGTATGTCCGTGACCACGTCCACCGTCCGCCAGCTTCCCGGCCTGCTCACGCCCTCCTACGCCTACAAGCCGTTCCGGTACCCGTGGGCCTACGACTACTGGAAGAAGCAGCAGCAGGTGCACTGGATGCCGGAGGAGATCCCGCTGGGCGAGGATCTCAAGGACTGGGCGTCCAAGCTCAACGACCGCGAGCGCAATCTCCTCACCCAGATCTTCCGCTTCTTCACCCAGTCGGACGTCGAGGTGAACGACAACTACATGGAGCGGTACAGCCGCGTCTTCAAACCCACCGAGGTGAAGATGATGCTGGCGGCGTTCTCCAACATGGAGACGATCCATATCGCCGCCTACGCGCTGCTGCTCGAGACGATCGGCATGCCCGACGCCGAGTTCACGGCCTTCCTCGACTACCAGGCCATGCGCGACAAGCACGACTACATGCAGCAGTTCGGGGTCGACACCGACGCCGACATCTGCCGGACGCTGGCAATGTTCGGGGGCTTCACCGAGGGCCTGCAGCTCTTCGCGTCGTTCGCGATGCTGATGAACTTCCCGCGCCACAACAAGATGAAGGGCATGGGCCAGATCGTCTCGTGGTCGGTGCGCGACGAGAGCCTGCACTGCGAGGGGATCATCAAGCTCTACCACGCCTTCAACAAGGAGACGGGCGCGGTGACCAAGGCGGTGGCCGACGACATCGTCGACTGCTGCAAGACTGTGGTGGGCCTGGAGGACAAGTTCATCGACCTGGCCTTCGAGGCCGGCGAGGTCCAGGGCATGACCCCGGACGACATCAAGAAGTACATCCGCTTCATCGCCGACTGGCGCCTGAAGCAGCTGGGCCTGCCCCAGGTCTACGAGATCGGCGCCGAGAACCCGCTGCCCTGGCTGCAGTCGATGCTGAGCGGCGTCGAGCACGCCAACTTCTTCGAAGCCCGCAGCACCGAATACTCCAAGGCCGCCACCAAGGGGCAATGGCACGGCGACCAGGGCGTCTGGGCCGACTTCGACAAGCTGATGGCCAAGCGCGCGGAGACGCTGCCGGCGGAGTGAGGGGGCGGGGGCTCGCGCCGCGGACCCTTCATTCGATCCGGATGGCCTTCCAGGAGCCCTGAGCCGACGCGCATCGGAGCCACACGCGTTGCGTTGCCGATGGACGCCGCCGCCCAAGGCGGCTAGGCCCCGGCCGTGAACCCCGCCGCCCGCCTGCAAGCCACGCTCGAGCTCCTGGCCGAGGTCGAGGCCGCCCCGCGCCCCGCGGATGCGGTTGTCTCGGCCTGGTTCCGGTCGCGGCGCGATATCCGCGACGCCGAGCGCGGGCCGGTCGTCGATCTCGTCTACGCCGTGCTGCGTCATCACGCGCGGTTGGGCTGGCATCTGGCCCGACATGGTCGGACGAGCACGTCGCGCAACCGCCTGCTGGCCTGGCTGGCGCTGGGCGAGGGCAAGACGCGCGACGAGATCCAGCGGCTGTTCAGCGGCGGACGGTTCGCGGCCACGATCCTCACCGACGACGAACGGGGCCTGCTGGGCCGTCTGCAGGGTGGCTCGGTAGACCATCCCGCCATGCCGGACGACGTGCGGGCGGAATGCCCCGACTGGGCGCTGGCCGCCCTGCGCCGCCGCTTCGGCGACGCGTTCCCGCGCGAGATGGCCGCCATGCTGGCGCCGCCGCCCCTCGACCTGCGGGTCAATCCGCTGAAGACCACGCGCGCCGAGGTGCTGCGCACCCTGCGCGGGCTGGGCCTGGCCGCCGAGCCGTGCAGCCAGGCGCCGCAGGGGATCCGGATCGCAGGCCGGCCGTCCCTGGCCCGCCTGCCGATCCTGAAGAGCGGCGAGGCGGAGATTCAGGACGAGGGCTCGCAGCTCATCGCCACGCTGGTGGATGCGCGGCCGGGCGAGCGCGTGGTCGACTTCTGCGCCGGCGCGGGCGGCAAGACCCTGGCGATCGCCACCCAGATGGCGAACAAGGGCGTGGTCATCGCCTGCGACGTCTCGGAAGGCCGGCTGAAGCGCGCCGCCGAGCGGTTCCGGGGCGCCGGCCTGCACAACATCCAGGCGCGGCTGTTGAGCGGCGAACGGGACAAATGGGTCAAGCGCCACAAGGGTGGCTTCGATCGCGTGCTGGTGGACGCGCCCTGTAGCGGAACCGGCGCCTGGCGCCGCAATCCCGACGCCCGCTGGCGGCCGCAGGAGCAGGGACTGGAGGCGCTGGTCGCGCTGCAGGCCGCGATCCTCGACAGCGCCGCTCGGCTGGTGCGGCCCGGCGGCCGCCTCGTCTACGCCACCTGTTCGCTCCTGCCCGAAGAGAACGAAGCCCAGGTCGAGGCCTTCCTGGCGACGCATCCTGATTTCCATCCCGTGCCGCTGCGCGAAGCCGCCCCGCAGATCGCGGACTCGGCTCATCCCGACTATCTGTCGCTGACCCCCGCCCGCCACGGCACGGACGGCTTCTTCGCGGCGGCCATGGCGCGCGAGGCGAAACCTATTTCCTGACCGGCACGCCCTTGGTCGTGAACTTCGTCCCCGGGTGACGCCTGTGCCGCGCCGGGCCGGCGGGGTCCCGGCCGCCGCCCGGCTGATGCGCCGGCACGAGCTGGTCGGGGCGGGAACCGATGAGGTCGGCTCGGCCCATGGCCTTGAGCGCTTCGCGCAGCACCGGCCAGTTCTCCGGGTCGTGGTAGCGCAGGAATGCCTTGTGGAGGCGGCGCTGGCGCAAGCCCTTCACGGTCTCGACCTTCTCGCTCGCCCCGTGACGCACGCCTTTCAGCGGGTTGACGCCGGAGTGGTACATGGCCGTAGCCGTGGCCATCGGCGACGGCAGGAAGGTCTGCACCTGGTCGGCGCGGAAGCCGTTCTTCTTCAGCCACAGGGCGAGGTTCATCATGTCCTCGTCCGTCGTGCCCGGGTGGGCGGCGATGAAGTACGGGATCAGGTGGTACTTCTTGCCCGCCTTCTTCACGGCGGCGTCGAACATCTCCTTGAAGCGATCGTAGGTCCCGATCCCCGGCTTCATCATCTTGTCGAGCGGACCGGCCTCGGTGTGCTCGGGCGCGATCTTGAGCAGGCCGCCCACGTGGTGGGTGACCAGCTCCTCGACGTATTCCGGGCTCTTCACCGCCAGGTCGTAACGGACGCCCGAGGCCACCAGCACCTTCTTGACGCCCTTCACCTCGCGCACCTTGCGATAGAGCCGGATCAGGTCGTCGTGGCTGGTGTTGAGGTTAGGGCAGATCTCAGGGAACACGCAGGACGGCCGCCGGCAGGCCGCCTCGATCTTCGGGTCCTTGCAGGCCATCCGGTACATGTTGGCCGTCGGGCCGCCGATGTCGGAAATGACGCCGGTGAAGCCCGGCGTACGGTCTCGGATCCGCTCGATCTCCTGCAGGATCGAGCCCTCGGAACGGCTCTGGATGATCCGCCCCTCGTGCTCGGTGATGGAGCAGAAGGTGCAACCGCCGAAACAGCCGCGCATGATCGTCACCGAGAACCGGATCATGTCCCAGGCGGGGATCTTGGCGTCGCCGTAGGACGGATGCGGCGCCCGCGCGTAGGGCAGGTCGTAGACCGCATCCATCTCCTCGGTGGTCAGCGGAATCGGCGGCGGATTCAGCCACAGGTCACGGTCGCCATGGCGCTGCACCAGTGGCCGGGCGTTGCCGGGATTGCTCTCCCGATGCAGCACGCGCGAGGCGCGGGCGTAGGCCTCGCTGTCCTTTTCCACCTGCTCGTAGGAGGGCAGGCGGATCACCACATCGCCGGGCCGGCGGGCCGCGCCCTCTTCGGCGGAGTCGAGGTCGTCGGCGTGCAGCTCGGCGTAGGTCTCCGGAACCTTGCGGAACAGGGCCACGCCCCGGATGTCGGTGAGCTCGCGCGGCGCCTCGCCGGCGGCGAGACGGTTCGCCACCTCGACGACGGCCCGCTCGGCGTTGCCGTAGAGCAGCAGGTCGGCCTTGGCGTCGGCCAGGACCGAACGGCGGATCTTCTCGGACCAGTAGTCGAAATGCGCGATGCGGCGCAGTGAGGCCTCGATGCCGCCCAGGATGATCGGGACGTCCTTGTAGGCCTCGCGGCAGCGCTGCGAGTAGACCAGCGTACAGCGGTCGGGCCGCCGGCCGCCCTCGCCACCGGGCGTGTAGGCGTCGTCGCTGCGGATGCGCCGGTCCGCCGTGTAGCGGTTGACCATCGAGTCCATGTTGCCGCCGGTGACCCCGAAGAAGAGGGTCGGCCGGCCCAGCGCCTTGAAGGGCTCGGCGGACTGCCAGTCCGGCTGGGAGATGATTCCGACGCGGTAGCCCTGCGCCTCCAGCAGCCGGCCGATGATCGCCATCCCGAAGCTCGGGTGGTCGACATAGGCGTCGCCGGTCACCAGCACGATGTCGCAGGCGTCCCAGCCCAGCGCGTCCATCTCGGCGCGGCTCATCGGCAGGAACGGCGCGGCAGGGCGGGTCCGGTGGGAAATCCCGGAAATCAGGGGTGTTTCAGCGGCGACCGCGTTGTCCATGCCCACGGATATGGGGGCCGGCTCCTGAATTCAACCGGCGGGCGGTCGGCGGGGCCGAGCCATATGGTCGCCGGCCTGCGGTTCAGCGCCCCTTCGCGGCGCTGGCGCGCCCGCGCTCGCGGTGCGGACAGCCCGGCCAGCAGCACGGCCGGCGCTTGCCTTCCTTCAGTTGCGAGCGCGTCCGCTCGACGTGGCTGCGGCGCGTCTCGGGCTTCTTCACGGACTCGACCCAGCAGATCCATTCGTTGCGCGCGAGCGGGGTGATGTCCTCCCACTTCGCTAGCGCCTCGCCGTCGGAGACCAGCGCCTCGCGGAGGTCATCAGGCACGTCGTGCACCACGCCGGGGCTGATGTGCGCTGCTGTCATGGCCGGCGGCCTCCACCTCTGCGAGAGCCCGCAAGGTTAGCAACCGGACGACCGAAACCCTACCCCCGCAGGATCTTCGCCATCGCCTTCCCCTTGGCGAGCTCGTCGATCAGCTTGTCCAGGTAGCGGATCTCCCGCATCAGCGGCTCGGCCACGTCCTCGACGCGGACGCCGCAGACGACGCCCTTGATCTCGGCCCGCGCCGGGTTCGGCCGCGGGGCCTGGGCGAAGAAGGTTTCGAAGTCGGTCCTGGCCGCCAGCTGGGCGTCGAGCTGCTCCTGGCTGAATCCCGTCAGCCAGCGGATGATCTCGTCCACCTCGTCCTTGGCGCGCCCCTTCTTCTCCGCCTTGGCGACGTAGTGCGGATAGACGCTGGCGACGCTGGTTGCGTAGATCCGATGCTTCGTCGTCACGACCTGCTCCGCCCGGGCTCGACCGGCCGGCACGATAGCACCGGCCGCGCTACTGCGCCGCCGCTTCCACCACGTCGCGCCAGTCCTTCAGGAAGCGCTCCCGCACGGCCACGCCACCGTCGCCGAACTCCACCTGCGCCTCGCGGTCGGGGGTGAAGCGCGGCCAGGCGACGCCGCCCGCGGTCCCCGGCGCGCCGGTCCGGGCGAAATTGGCCCAGTAGGCGGTCATGGCGTCCGACAGCGCCTTGTCAGCGGCGTCGAACTTCGCGGCCGGCGCCCCGAAGACGAAACGGATCTCGTCGGTGTGGCGCGCGCCGTAGGGCTGGGCCGCCTTCTGCGCCGCAGGTACGTGGCTGAAATAATAGAGGTACGCCGGCTGGCCCGCCTTGGCGTGCAGCCGCGCGGCGTTGCGGTCCGGCTCGGTGATCATCTGCACCGTGACGAGATCGTTCACGATCCGCGCCTTGTCGCCGGTCCCCTGCGGGTCGAAAGCCTTGAGCACTGCCGCCTTGCGATCTTCCGGCAGAGCATCGAGCTGGGCCGGCTGCGGTCGCACCAGACTGGCCTCGTTCGAATTGCCGCCGATCATCAGCGGGATCTTGGCCTGCCGCCCGGCCGCGAAGCCCTGGGCGATGCCGCCGGTGATGTAGGTTCCGTCCAGGATCGGGCCGGCCCGCCCGACGAGACCGCCCGAATAGGGCATGGCGCTCAGCGGGAGCTTGCGCAGCGCCGCGGCGGCCTCCGGCCCGTCGCCGGTGACGCCCGCCGCCTCGGCCGCCTTCAGCCCCGCCGCTTCGGCGGTCTTCAGGGGCGTCGGGTTGTGCCGGGCGAAGGCGCTCTCGCCGATCGCCTTCTGGAACAGCCCTTTCGCCTCCGGATACAGCATCAGGTACAGCACCGAGATGCCGCCGGCGCTCTCGCCGTAGATGGTCACGTTCTTCGGGTCGCCTCCGAACGCAGCGATATTGGCCTGGACCCACTTCAGGGCGGCCACCTGGTCCATCATCCCGTAGTTGCCGGTCGGACCCTCGCGGGTCAGCGCCGGGTGGGCGAACCAGCCGGCGCGGCCGAGCCGGTAGTTCAGGCTGACGTGGACGACGCCCTTCTTCGCGAAGTTCGTCCCCTCGGTGTCGCCGCCGAAGGCCCCCATGCTGGTCCCGATCACGTAAGCGCCGCCGTGGATCCAGACCATGACCGGCAGCTTCGCGCCCGGCTTCGCCGCCGCGGGGCGCACCACGTTCAGGAACAGGCAGTCCTCGCTGGCCTGGCAGCTCGCGCCCGCCTTCCCGGCGTTGCGCTCGCCAGTCCACGCCGCGGCCGGAGCCGGCGGCTTCCAGCGCAGGTCGCCTACCGGCGGGGCGGCGTAGGGGATGCCGAGGTGGTAGGCGACGCCGTCCTTGACGGTCCCCTTAAGCGCGCCGTCTCGCACCTTGACCACCTGGGCGACGTCGGAGGCGAATGCGCCCTCCGGCGCCTGAGCGGCGGCGGGCAGGACGGCGAGGCCCAGCGCCAGCGCGCCGGCGGCCAGCAGACGGACGATCATGATTTTCCCCCGGAGATTCTTTTCGAATTTCCGGTGTGATTAGAGTCCGCCTGTTGCGCGATTGTGTCGGCGCGCGAGGGTGGGCGGTCCGGCCGTCAGGCGGCCAGGGCCTCGTCGTCCGGGATCACCGCGTCGAGCGCCAGCAGGGTGACGATGCTGTCGTCCACCGTGATCACGCCACGCACGAAGGTCCGCACGTCGGCGGAGCCCACCTCCGGCGTGGCCTGGAGCATGCCGGCCTGGAGCGTGAGGATGTCGCAGACCGCGTCGACCAGCAGGCCGACCAGGCGATCCTCGATCTCGGCCACGATGACCACCGAGGCCGCGTTCGGCTCGCTCCCGGCGAGGCCCAGTCGGGCGCCGAAGTCGATCACCGGCAGCACCTGGCCGCGCAGGTTGATCATCCCCAGCACGTGGCCCGGCGCGTGCGGCAGGCGGGTCGAGGCGGTCCAGCCGCGGATCTCCCGCACCGACATGATGTCGATGGCGAACCGCTGGCCGGCGATCTCGACCACGATCAGTTCGCGGCCGGGGGCGATGTCGGCGGGCAGGGACATAGTCTTGAACTCCGGCTGGATGGCGCCTGGACCTGATCGATACGCAAGGAAACTCGATCGAGTTCTACCGACCGCCCCTTTCCCATTGGTGAATTGCTCACCGAACGCCTGCGGCGACTTGACGCAACCTCTGCGCGGCGCTCAGCTCCGGCTCAGCCGCGCGATGGCCTCGGCCAGGGGGCGGGCGGCCTGGTCATAGTCGGCCCAGGCCTTCGTCCGCTTCAGCCGCGCCGGCGCGGTCCGGATCGTCCAGGCCTTGGGGTCGAGGCCCGGCTTCACCTGGCTCCACGTCAGGGGAAACGAGACCGGGGCCATCGGCCGAGCCCGCGGCGACAGCGGCGCCACCGCAGTCGACATCCGGTCGTTGCGCAGATAGTCGAGGAAAATCCGCCCTTTGCGCTTCACCTTGGCCATGTTGACCGTGTAGCGGTCGGGTGCTTCGGCGGCCATCGCCGCGCAAACCTCCCGCGCGAAGGCCTTGGCGGTGGGCCAATCGGTCTCGCCCTTCCCCGCCGCCAGCGGCGTCACCACGTGCAGGCCCTTGCCGCCCGTGGTCTTGCAGAAAGCCATGAGGCCCAGCGCTTCGAGCCTTGCCTTTACCTCCAGCGCGCCCTCGATCACCCGCTCGAAGGGGATCGCCTCGTCCGGGTCGAGGTCGAACACCAGACGCCCCGGCGTGTCGGGGCGGAAAGGCTGGCAGTTCCAGGGGTGAAACTCGGTCGCGCCGATCTGCGCCAGCGCCGCCAGAGCCTCGATCCGGTCCACCTGGATATACGGCTGGTCCTCGTCGTCCATCGTCACCGCGGAGACCAGCGCCGAGGAACCCTTGCCCACGTGGCGCTGGAAGAACCGCTCGCCGCCGATGCCCTCCGGAGTGCGGATGATCGAGCAGGGCCGGCCTTCCAGGTGGCGCATCATCCACGGCCCCACCGCCTCAAGGTAGCGAGCGAGGTCCAGTTTGGTCACCACCCCGCCCTGGCCGTCGTCGGGCCACAGCGCCTTGTCCGGGCTGGACAGGGTCACGCCCATGACGACGTTTCCGCCGCCTGCCGCCGCGGTCCGGCGCGCCGGTTTCGGCGCGGCCAGCTCGGCCTTGTCCACGGGTTCCGGCGTCTCGGCCTCCACCTCGCGCGCGGGCTTGTCTTCCCGAAGCCCCTTGAACGCGCCCTGCCGCACCATGCCAGACCCGGTAAAACCTGCGAACTCGATCTCGGCCACCAGCTCGGGCCGCGCCCAGTGCACGCCCTCGCCCTTGCGCGGCGCGCCCGGCCCGGAAAACGGGCTCTTCTCAGCCTCCACCGCCCGCAGCCGGGGCAGGACACGGGCGACCGTGTCGCGGCCGAAGCCCGTCCCCACCCTGCCCACATAGATCAGCCGGCCGTCGCGGTTCACCCCCACCAGTAGCGAGCGGAGTTGGCCCGCCTCGCCGCTCCAGCCGCCGATCACCACCTCGTGGCCCGCCCGGCACTTGGACTTCAGCCACCCGCCCGATCGCTCCGACCGGTAGGGACCATCCAGCCGTTTGGAGACGATACCCTCCAGGGCCATCCGGCAGGCCGACTGCAGCACCGCGTCGCCGGCGGTTTCGAAATGGTCGACGTAGCGGATCCGCCGCTCAAGGCGCTTGCCCGCGCGCTTCACCGTCGCCGCCAGCCGGACCTTGCGCTCGGCGAGCGGCAGGCTTCGCAGGTCTTCCCCGTCCAGGAAGAGCACGTCGAAGACGAAGTAGATCAGGTCATCCGTCCGCCCTTCAGAGAGCGCCGCCTGCAGCGCGGGGAAGTCGGGCGAGCCCTGGGCGTCGAGCGCGCACGCCTCGCCGTCGTACAGCCCGTCCGGCAACGCCGCGGCGTCGGCGGCGATCGCCGCAAACTTCGCCGTCCAGTCCAGGCCCTTGCGGGTCTTCAGCGTGGCTTTCCCACCCTCGACGCGCAGCTGCAGCCGGTAGCCGTCGAACTTAATCTCGTGGCCCCATCCCCCGCCGGGAGGCGGACGGTCGACGGAGGTGGCGAGCTGCGGCGGGACGAAGCCGGGCAGCGCCGCGCCTGACTTTGGTTTGGACCGCGCCTTGGTCGCCTTCGCCGGTTGGGGCGCCGGCGCCGGCTGACCGCGCGGCTTGGACTGCCAGACGCCCTTCGACGACGCCCGACCCTTCCCGGTCATGAACCGGCTGGGACCCTTCCCCCGGCCGGCCTCGATCTCCTCCATCGCGCGGCCCGAGGCCACGGACGTCGTCTCGCCCTGCACCAGCAGCTCGCCCTCGCCGTCCACGGCCCAGCCGTCGTGGTGCTTGATGAGCAGCCAGTTGTCGCGCTTCTCCCCCGCCCGGCGCTTCATCCTCACCAGCACCCACGAGCCCTTCATCCGCTCGCCATCCAGGGTGAATTTGAGGTCGCCCTTCCGCAGCATGGCCCGCGGGTCGCCCTCGGGCTCCCAGTATCCGCGGTCCCACAGCATCACCGTCCCGCCGCCGTACTGGCCCTTGGGGATCGTTCCCTCGAAGTCGCCGTAGTCCAGCGGGTGGTCTTCGGTCTGCACCGCCAGCCGCCGGTCGGCGGGGTCCAGCGACGGGCCCCGTGTCACCGCCCAGGAGAGGAACACCCCGTCCAGTTCGAGCCGGAAGTCGTAGTGCAGCCGGGTGGCGTCGTGCTTCTGGACCACGAAACGCAGCCGGGGCGAGGCCTTGGTCTTCTCCGCCCCCGCCGGCTCGGCGGTCCGGGAGAAGTCGCGCATGGATCGGTAGCGGGCCAGCCGATCGGCCATCACACCGCCGCCTGCAGCGCCGTCTTGGCCGTCAGCGCCGCCACGAAGCTCTCACGCCAGGCCACGACGTCGTCCCGTTCCACCGTCTCGTACAAAGCGCGCCATCGGCGGATGCGCTCGGGCCGCTCCATCGCAAGGGCGCGGCGCAGGGCGTCCGACACCTCCTCTGCGCTATGCGGATTGACCAGCAGCGCCTCACGCAACTGGCCCGCGGCGCCGGCGAAGCGCGACAGGACCAGCACGCCCGGGTCGTCCGGGTTCTGGGCCGCCACGAACTCCTTGGCCACCAGGTTCATCCCGTCGCGTAGCGGCGTTACCAGCCCGACCCGCGCCGCGCCGTAGATCCCGGCCAGCTCGTCGCGGCGGTAGTTCTTGTTCACATAGCGGAACGGCGCCCAGTCCACGTCCGAGTACTCGCCGTTGATCCGCCCTGACAGGGAGTCCAGCCGGCTGCGGATCTCCTGATAGGCCTCCACCGCCTCGCGGCTGACGGGGGCGATCTGCAGCATCAGCACCTCGCGCCGCAGGTCGGGGTTGTCGGCCAGGAACCGCTCGAACCCCAGGAAGCGTTCCTCCAGCCCCTTGGAGTAGTCGAGCCGGTCGACACCGACGACCAGGTGGCGGAACACCGTGCAGGCGGTCATCAGGTCGCGCATCCGGCTCGCCCGCGCGCTCTTCACCAGCCGGGCGAAGTCCCGGGCGTCGATGCCGATCGGGAAGGCCCCGACCTCCAGCGAGCGGCCGAACGCCTTCAGGCAGCCGGGCCGCACGACCAGGCCCTCGGCCTCGTTCAGCACATATTCCTCGAAGGCCTGCTGATACTCAGGGGTCTGGAAGCCGACGAGGTCGTAGTCGAACATCGCCTCGACCAGCTGGCGGTGGCGGGGCAGGTTGATCATCACCTGGTGCGCCGGCCAGGGCACGTGCAGGAAGAAACCGATCCGGTTCGTCACCCCCAGAGCCCGCAGCTCCCGCGCCAGCGGGATCAGGTGGTAGTCGTGCACCCAGATCAGGTCGTCTGGCCGGATCAGCGGCCGCAGCGTCTCTGCGAACCGGCAGTTCACCCGCCGGTATCCTGCGTCGTACGCTCGATCGAAGGCGGCGAGGTCGGTGCGGTAGTGGAACAGCGGCCACAGCGTCTTGTTGGCGTAGCCGTTGTAGTACTCGTCGAGGTCCTGGTCCTCGAGGTCCACCGTCGCGGCGGTAACCCCGCCCACGTCCTCGATCCGCAGGTGGCCGGTGAACTGGGGGGTCGTCTGCCCGCTCCAGCCGAACCAGATGCCCGAGCTTTCGCGCAGGGCGGCAGCCAGCGCCATGGCCAGACCGCCGACGCTCTCCTCACCGACGCCGCTGGGCGGGCTCACTCGGTTCGAGACGACGATAAGGCGCCTCGACGGCTCGGGGCGATGCACGGTCATCGCGCCGCCTCCAGCCACGCCAGCACATCGTCCACGCTCCTCAGGCCGAAGCGCGCGGCCGTTGCGCGCGGACGCCCGACAAGCACGCCGTAGCCCCCCAGCCGGGCCACCGCGGCGAAACCGTGCTCGTCGGTGATGTCGTCCCCGGCGAAGACGGGGGTGGCGCCCTGGAACGGGGCCGCCCGCATGAAGTCCCGGATCGCGTCACCCTTGGCCGGGCCGGGCGGCCGCAGCTCCTGGACCATATCGCCCTCCTGCAGCGTCAGCCCGGTGGTCTCGGCGATCCGACGAGCGACGACGCGCGCCTCGGCCGCGCGGCTCTGCGCGAGCCGGTAGTGGATCGCCACGCTCGCGCCCTTCTCCTCGACCAGCAGCCCCGCGTCGCGCGCTGCGAAGGCGTGCAGGGCCGCGACGGCGCGGTCCAGCCCCGGATGCGGCGCCGGCGTGTGCAGGCGCCCGTCGCCGTCGCGCCGGATCAGACCGTGGACGGCCGAGACACAAGTGATGCGCCCCTCGAGGATCCGGTCCACGTCGTCCAGGGTGCGACCGGTCACCACCGCCAGCCGGCCTTCCAGGCGCGCGGCCAGTGTCTCCACCAGCCGGGTGCGGCGAGGGTCGGGGCATACGTCCTGGGGCCGCGCGGCGATCGGCGCCAGCGTGCCATCCAGGTCGAGGAACAGGGCCGAGCCCGCCAAGCGAAGGGGCTTTGGCGCAGGCAGGCCGAGGGTCAACGCGTCGAGCGACATGGGACTCCCACCCGAGGTGCAACCTAAACGCGGGGCGCCGCCTGTTCGATCCTAAGGCCGAGCTTGCGCCGAAAACCGGCTGCCGCCCCTTGACCCGCCGGGCGGCGCGCGGTGGTCTCCCGCCTCCGAAACGGAAGGACGACCCATGCCCGTCGAGGCCGACGCCATCGTGCTCTTCGGCGCCACCGGCGACCTGGCGCGGCGCATGCTGCTGCCGTCGCTCTACTTCCTCGACGCCGATGGATTCCTGCCGGAGGGGTTCCGCATCGTCGCCACCGCCCGCGGCGAGCTGACCCGCGAGGTGTTCCTCGAGACGGTCCACAAGATCCTCAGCGACCGTCCCGAGGGCCTGGATGAAGCCGTCTGGACCCGCTTTTCCGCGCGCATCGCCTACGTGGGCGCCGACGCCACCACGCCCGAGGGCGCCCAGGCGCTGAAGGCCGGGCTCGGCGAGGCGAAGCGGCCGTTCTTCTTCCTCGCCGTCTCGCCCAGCCTGTTCGAGAAGATCTGCGTGTCGCTGTCGGCGGCCGGCCTCGCGACGCCCGAGTCGCGGATCGTGCTGGAGAAGCCGATCGGCCGCGACCTCGCCACCTCGCGCCACATCAACGGCGTGCTGAGCCAGGTGTTCGACGAGAGCCAGGTGTTCCGCATCGACCACTACCTGGGCAAGGAGACGGTCCAGAACCTGATCGCGCTCAGGTTCGCCAACACCCTTTTCGAGCCGCTGTGGAACAGCCTCTCGATCGACCACGTCCAGATCACCGTGGCCGAGACCGAAGGCGTGGGCGCGCGCTGGCCCTACTACGACGAGTACGGTGCCCTGCGCGACATGCTGCAGAACCACATGCTGCAGCTCCTTTGCCTCGTCGCCATGGAGCCGCCGGCCGACATGGAGCCGGACTCGGTGCGCAACGAGAAGGTCAAGGTTCTCCGCTCTTTGCGCCGCTTCACCCGGGTCGACGCCGCCGAGAAGTCGATCCGCGGCCAGTACACGCCGGGAGTCGTGAGCGGGAAGTCGGTCGAGGGCTACGAGGCAGAGCGCGGCCAGAAAAGCGGCACCGAGACCTTCGTCGCCCTGCGCGCCGACATCGACAACTGGCGCTGGGCCGGCGTGCCCTTCTTTCTGCGCACCGGCAAGCGACTCCCCGAGAAGCGCACCTCGATCTCGATCCAGTTCAAGCCTGTGCCGCACTCGATCTTCGGCCAGGCGTCGATCCATGACCTCGCGCCCAACCGCCTCGTCATCGACCTGCAGCCGGACGAGGACATCAAGCTCACCCTGATGAACAAGGCTCCCGGCCTCAGCTCGGGCGGCATGCGGCTGCAATCCCTGCCGCTGTCCCTGTCGTTGCTGGGCGCCTACGAGGGCAAGGGCGGGCGCCGCCGCATCGCCTACGAGCGCCTGCTGCTGGACGTCATCAACGGCGACGCCACTCTCTTCGTGCGCCGCGATGAGGTGGAAGAAGCCTGGCGCTGGGTCGACGGCGTCGCCGACGCCTGGTCCGAGGCCAACATCCAGCCCAAGCCCTACGCGGCCGGAAGCTGGGGCCCTTCCGGCGCCTTCGCCCTCATCGAGCGCTTCGGCAAGGCGTGGTCCGACTGAGGGCGGCCCTCTGGATCGTCCGGTCCGCCGATCCCAGCGACCTACCCCGTGTGCCCCGCTCGCGAGAACGGCGTGGGGTCGCCGAAGCGGTAGGGGTCGCGGTCCAGGGCGACGCGCAGAATCGTGATCTCGCGCGATGTCTCCAGGGCCTCGACGATGGCGTAGAAGCCGGCCGTCCCGTCGAACGCCTCCCCCCGCTTTTCCAAGTGGTCGGCGACGATCTCCTGCAGGCGGCTGATCAGGGTGTCGGCGGCCTCCGCCGCGGCGCGCAGGTCATGGTTCATGCGAGGGAAGCGCCGGGGCGGCATCACGGGTTCCGCGTGGCGCAGCGGCGGATCGCCTCGACCGCCACCTCGACCCGCCGGGCCCGGCGCAGGTGCGAGGGAATGACGGCGTGGGCCGTGACCGACCCCGCCAGGGCGCCCGGCAGCAGCTCGACCAGCTCGCCCGCGCGCAGGGCCGCGTCGCACAGGAAGTCCGGCAGCGCGGCGACCCCGCCGCCGGCCCGCACAAGGTCGAGCAGCGCGTGGAAGTCCGACACCGTGGCGGCAGGGCTGACGTCGATCCGTCGAACCCGGCCGCCCCAGGCCAGCCGCCAAGCGGTCCGTGGCGAATAGGTGCGCGCCACGGCGATCCGGTGGCCGTCCAGGTCCTCGGGCTGGGCGGGCGCGCCGTGCCGCGCAACATAGGCCGGGGCGGCGCACAGCCGCGGCGCGATGCGGCCGATGGGGGTCGCCACCCAGCCCGACGGCGCCTCGGACGACAGCCGCACGGCGAGGTCGAACGGCTCGACGGCCAGGTCGGCGTAGCGGTCCGACAGGTCTAGCTCGATGCGGAGACGCGGGTAGTCCTCCAGCAGCGCCCCCAGCGCCGGCGCCACCACCGCGCGGCCGAAGGCGGTAGAAGCGGTGATGCGCACCAGCCCGGCGGCGTCGGCCTGCGCCGCGCCGGCCTCGGCCTCGGCGTCGTCCAGTCGACCCAGAGCCTCGCGCGCCCGGGCGGCGAAGACCTCGCCCGCCGGCGTCAGCGACACCGACCGGGTGGTGCGCGCCACCAGCCGCACGCCGAGCCGAGCCTCGAGTTGGGCGACCCGGCGGCTGACGGTGGACTGGTTCAGGCCCAGCGTCCGCGCAGCGGCGCCGAAGCCGCCGCTGTCCGCCACCGCGAGAAGGGCTTCGATCGTGGAAAGACGGCCCTCATTCATGCGTTAGATGCATTTCACTTAGCGATCCTGCGCGCAACTCGCTGCGATTATGCATTGCCGGTCAACCACATCGTGGAGATTGCGACATGCTCAGCGTCACCGACGCCATCCGCAGGCGGCGCTCGCGCCGCGCCTTCACCGACCGGCCGGTAGCGGAGGCCGACCTGCGCCACGTCCTCGACCTTGCCGCCCGCGCGCCGTCCAGCAGCAACGTCCAGCCCTGGAAGGTCTACGCCCTCACGGGCGCGCCGCTAGCCGAGCTCAAGGCCGAGGTCCGCGCGCGCCTGGCCGCCGATCCCCGGGGGGAACCGCCCGAGTACCCGATCTACGCCCCCGGCTTGAAGGCCCCCTACAACGCCCGCCGGCTCGCCTGCGCCGAGGCGCTATACGGCCTGCTCGGCGTGGCGCGCGACAATCGGATGGGCCGCATGATGCAGTTCGCCCGAAACTTCGACTTCTACGGCGCCCCCGTCGGCGTGATCGTCACCCTCGACCGGGGCCACGAACGCGGCCAGTGGGCGGACGTCGGCATCTACCTGGCGCACCTGCTGCTGGCGGCCGAGGAGCGCGGGCTCTCGGCCTGCGCCCAGGCGGCGTGGGCGGCCATGCACAGCACGCTCCGGGCCCGCCTGGGCATTCCGGACGATCACCTGGTCTATTGCGGCGTCTCGCTGGGCTACGCCGACCCCGCCGCGCCGATCAACGCCCTGGAGATCCGCCGCGAGCCGCTCGAGGCGACGACAACCCTTCTCGGCTTCGAGACGGCGACGGCGCCAGCCTGAGTCCTACCGCACGCTGGTCCAGGGCTTCGACAGCAGCATGGCGCAGTTGATGAGGCCCACCAGCGAGTAGGTCTGCGGGTAGTTGCCCCACAGTTCCTGGCCGTCGAGGGCGATGTCCTCGGACAGCAGGCCGGCCGCCGTCCGCCGCCCCAGCATCTCCTCGAACAGCGCCCGGGCCTCGGCCGTCCGGCCGGACAGGTGCATCGCTTCGATCAGCCAGAAGGTGCAGAAGTTGAAGGCCGTCTTCGGCAGGCCGAAGTCGTCGGGGATCGCGTAGCGCAACATGTAGGCCCCGCGGCGCAGGCCGTGCTCCACCGCCGCCATGGTCGCCTGCATCCGCGGGTCGTCGGGCGGCACGAACCGCACGTCGACGAGCTGCAGCAGCGAGGCGTCGAGCTCGTCGCCGCCGAAGGTCGCCGCGAACCGCCCCTCCTCCGCGTTCCACGCCCGCTCCTCGATGGTCGCGCGCACCTGGGCGGCGCGGGCGTTCCAGTGGTCTGCACGGTCGGACAGGCCCAGCTTGGCCGCGGCGTTGCCCAGCCGGTCGCACGCCGCCCAGCACATCACCGAGGAATAGGTGTGGGTGGCCTCCCGGCCGCGGAACTCCCAGAGGCTCGCGTCCGGCTTGTCGTGCAGCTCGAACGCGCGCTCGCCGATGGGCTCCAGGGCGCAGAAGTCCTGCACGGTCGCCGGCCGCAGCAGCCGCTCGTCGAAGAACGCCTGCACGGTCGAGAGGATGATCTGGCCGTAGACGTCGTGCTGCAGGTGCTCGTGGGCCTGGTTGCCCACCCGCACCGGCCCTATGCCGCGGTAGCCGGCGAGGTGCGGCGCGATCCGCTCGGTCAACGCCGGCTCCAACCCGACGCCGTAGACGGGCTGAACGTGCCCCGCCTTGCCGTTGACCGCCACCACGCCGCAGATCCCCGGGAGCTCGGGCTGGGACACCGGCTCCTGCCGGACCGACGTGTCCATGTCGCCGCGGTTGGCCAGGTCCACCAGGTTGCGCAGGTAGCCGAGGTAGTTCTCCAGCATGTCGGCCGCGCCCAGCCGGTTCAGCGCCTGGACCACGTAGTAGGCGTCGCGAAGCCAGCAGTAGCGATAGTCCCAGTTGCGGCCCGCCCCGTCGTCGGCTTCGTGCTCGGGGATCGAGGTGGTCAGGGCCGCGACGATGGCGCCCGTCTCCTCGTGGGCGCAGAGCTTCAGCGTGATCGCCGCCCGGATCACCGCCGCCTGCCATTCCAGCGGCACCGACAGAGTCCGCACCCATCCCTGCCAGTAGGCCGTTGTTTCGCGCAGCATTCGGCTGGTCACACTGGGCACGTCCCCGTCCAGCGGCTCGTCCGGACCCAGGAACAGGCCGATGGGCTCCTCCAGCCGGAAGGCGCGCTCGTCCAGGATGTGCCCCACCGGCGCGTCGGTGGTCAGCCGCAGGATCGCCGCCTCTCCCACATAGCGGATATGGTTCGACCCGGCGGTGCGGTAGCAGGGCCGCTCGCCGTAGTTCATCGTCGGCTTCAGGCGGATGCGCACCCGCGGCGCCCCGGCCAGCGGCCGCACCATCCGCACGAACGCCAGGGGCCGGTATTGCCGCGCGTGGTGCCGGTAGCGGGGGCAGAAGTCGAGGATCTCCACTGCCGCTCCGTCAGCGTTCCGGATCTCGGTCCGCAGGACGGCCGTGTTTCGCAGGTAGCCCTGGATGACCTCGGTCGTGCCCTCCACCTCGATGGCCCACAGGCCCTGGGCGTCGGCGTCCGCCGGGTCATTGCCGCCCAGCAGGGCCGAGAAGAAGGGGTCGCCGTCCACTCGCGGCACGCAGGCCCACACATAGCGGCCGGCCCGGTCGACCAGCGCGCTGGCGGCGCAGTTCCCGATCGGGAACAGGTCCACGGATGAGGTCAAGGCCGCTCCTGGCTGTAGCGCACCCGCAGCCGGGGGCCGCGGCTGTTGGAATGCACCGCGATCCGTCCGTCGAGGCGCTCGAAGGTGAGGTCTATGGTCCCGTCGCCGACCTGCAGGCCGCCGACGCTCAGGCGGTCGATGCCCGACGGCAGGCTGGGGTCGCGGATCTCCACCTCCGCACCCTCGCCATCGATGGACAGGCCCAGGCCCGCCTGCAGCAGCATGAACACCGAGCCAGCCGCCCAGGCCTGCGGCAGGCAGGCCACCGGATAGGCGACGGGCGGCTCGCCGGCCGCGCGCTGGAAGCCGCAGAACAACTCGGGCAGCCGCATCTCCAGCTGGGTCGCCGCCTCGAACAGGCCGGAGATCAGCTTCCCCACCCCCGCGCGGTCGCCGTAGTACGACAGGCCCAGCGCCGTCAGGGCCGTGTCGTGCGGCCACACCGAGCCATTGTGGTACGACATCGGGTTGAAGCGCGGCTGGTCCATCGACAGGGTCCTGAGGCCCCAGCCCGAGAAGAAGTCCGCCGAGAACAGCCGGCGGATGACCTCCGCCGCCCGGTCCGCCCGCGGCAGGCCGGTGAACAGCAGGTGGCCAGGGTTCGACGCCGCCACCCGGCAGAGCTGGTTGTGGCCGTCCAGGGCGATGCCGTAGAAGCCGGCCTCCGGCATCCAGAAGCGCTCCTCCACCACCGTGCGCAGCGCTGCCGCCCGGCCGCTCCAGACCTCGGCCGCCAGGCAGTCGCCCCGGCGCGCCGTCAGCGCCGCCATGCTGCGGTAGGCGGCGTAGGCGTAGCCCTGCACCTCCACCAGCGCCACCGGCCCGTCCGGGAACCGCCCGTCGGCGTGGAAGATGGAATCGCCGGAATCCTTCCAACCCTGGTTGGTCAGGCCGCCATCCATGGCGCGGGCGTACGAGATCAGGCCCAGCGGGTGCAGGTCAGCCTTCGCGGCGATCCATTCGGCGGCCCGTTCCAGCGCCGGCCACCAGCGCTCGATCTGGTCGTAGTCGCCGGTGCGCTCGGCATAGGCCCCGGCCAGGGCCACGAACAGCGGGGTGGTGTCGACCCCACCATAGTAGCGCCCGAACGGCACCTCGCCGAGGGCGGCCATCTCGCCGCGCCGGGTCTCATGCATGATCTTGCCGGGGTCGGAGTCGCGGAACGCCGAGGTCTCGTGCGCCTGGTGCTCGGCCAGGTACGACAGGACGCCCTTGGCGAGCCCGGGGTCGAACCACAGGATCTGCCAGGCGGTGATGATCCCGTCCCGCCCGAACGCGGTCGAGAACCAGGGGATGCCGGCATAGGGATACGGACCGGTACGCATTGGCGTCGTCAGAAGGGCGAGGTCGGCGCGCGACTTGTCGATCCAGGCGTTGAACAGACGGCCGTTGGTGCTGATCCGCGCGCCCTGCCGCCGCCGCGCCCGCATGGCGAACCGGGCGCGCGCCGCCGCCGCCCGGAACCGCCCCCGCGAGGGCCTCTCGGCATAGGCGGCGCCCACCTCCACCAGGATCTCCCGGCGCTCGTCGTGGCCCAGGGCCATCTCGAACAGGGCCTCGGTCTCGCTGATCCGGGTCGGCGTCTTCGAGAACGCGATCACGCTCGCCCGGCCCACCCCGTCCAGCCCCTCGTAGGCGAACCGCACGGTCCGCTCGCCCACCTCGGGCGGGAACAGCCGTCCGCGCGCATGCCGCCGCGCGCCGCGCACCTCGAACATGTCGCGGAAGTCGGCGGCGAAGCGGAACACCACCGGCAGGTCGATACAGTCAGCGCCGTAGTTGGTCAGCCGGACCCGCTCGTAGAGCCGCTCGTCCCAAAGGAACCGCTTGCGCTCGATGTGCACCACGCCCGGCGGCCCGGCGGGGCCGGCCGGCGCCGGGATCGCCCGGTTCAGCCCGTGCGAGGTGAAGTAGACATTGTCCTGGCTCACCGCCCCCGAAAGCAGGGTCGGCGACCGGTCGCCCAGCGTGATCTCCCACCGGGACAGGATGCGGGTGTCATCGTGGAACAGGCCGTCGGCCACGCCAGCGATGTCCCCGTGGCTGTCGGCGACGAGGAACGTGTCCCGGTCCTTGAGCGCGTAGAGCCGCTGGGGAACGCGAGGTTCCTCGATCTCCCCCCATTCGACGGGGGTGGTGTGGGACGGCGCCAGGTCGTTCATCGCGGGCTCGTCGTCAGGCGGCCTCCGTCAGAGGCCGGGCCTGGGGGAGGCGATCATAAATCTCCAGGTATCGCCGGGCCATGGCGAGGGCGGAGAAGCGTTCCTGGAAGCGGGCGCGGATCGTCGCCCGGTCCAGCTCGGGCAGGCGCGCCACCGCCGCGCAGGCCTCGGCTTCCGAGCGCACGATGAAGCCGGTCACGCCGTCCTCCACCACCTCGGGCGCCGATCCCCGCTCCCAGGCGATCACCGGCGTGCCGCAGGCCATGGCCTCGATCATCACCAGGCCGAACGGCTCGGGCCAGTCGATGGGAAACAGCAGCGCCTCGGCCCCGCCGAGGAACGCCGACTTCTCGCCGTCCCCGATCTCCCCGATGAAGCGGACCAGGGGGTGATCCAGAAGCGGGGCGATCCGCTCGTCGAAATAGGCCCGGTCGGCGTTGTCCACCTTGGCCGCGATCCGCAGCGGCCGGCCCACCGTGGTGGCGATCGCGATGGCCCGGTCCGGCCGCTTCTCGGGCGAGATGCGGCCCAGGAACGCCAGATAACCCTCGCCGCTCGGGCTGTAGCGGTAGAGCTCGGTCGGCAGGCCATGGTGCACCGTGGCCGCCCAGTTGGCCCCCGGCAGCGGCCGCCGCTGGTCGTCGCTGATCGAGACGAGCGGGAACTGCGGCCAGCGCGCGTAGACGCCCGGCAGGTCCTTCAGGTCCAGGCGCCCGTGCAGCGTGGTCAGGGTCCGCCCGGCCATCTCCTCGAACATCGGGAACTGGATCATGTCGGTGTGGAAGTGGATCACGTCGAACTCGTCCGCCCGCGCCCGCACCAGCGCGAGCTCGAAGAGGTGCGCCGCCAGGTCCGACTTCAGCGGCGCCGGATCCAGCCGGATCGCCTGGTCCCGCACGGCCGCCAGCCGCGCCGTCGTTCGCGCGTCGGCGCTGGCGAACAGGGTGACCTCGTGGCCCAGGGCGACCAGGGCGTCGGTCAGGTGCGCCACGACCCGCTCGGTCCCGCCGTACAGGCGCGGCGGCACGGCTTCGTAGAGCGGGGAGACCTGGGCGATACGCATGACGAACTCCTCGCCGCCGCCCGCGCGACGGGGCGGATCTGGCATCCGAGACTAAGGACGCCCCTCGCGCGCTCAGGTTCCCGCCCGGGCGCGAAAAACGCGCGGGCGCAGGCGCCCGGCGGCCCCCATGTGCGTTAGAGGTGCAGGCATGATCGAGACCTACCCCGACGCCGGCGCCCTCGCCGACGCCGCCGCCCAGGCGATCGCGGCGCGGCTGGCCGATGCGCTGCGCACCCATGGCCGCGCCGGCATCGTCGCCACCGGCGGACGTTCGCCCGGCCCGGTGTTCGACCGCCTGGCCGCGTCGGACGCGCTCGACTGGTCGCGGGTCGTGGTGACGCTGTCTGACGAGCGCTGCGTGCCCCCCGACGATCCCGCCTCCAACGCCCGCCAGGTGCGCGAGCGGCTGCTGCGCGGCCGGGCGGCCAAGGCCCACTTCCTGCCCCTGTGGCCCGCGCCGCCCGATGCGGCGCTCGCCGCGCTCCAGCCCTTCGACGCCGTGATGCTGGGGATGGGGGAGGACGGCCACATCGCCTCCCTGATCCCCGGCGACCCGGACCTTGAGGACGCGCTCGGCACAACTGACCGCCTCCGCCTCGTCCCCGCTGACCTCGGCAAGCCGCCGGTCGCCCGGGTCACCCTGACCCTCCGGGCGCTGTTGGATGCGCGCGCCATCTTCCTTCTTGTCGCCGGGGAGGCTAAGCGCGCGGTCATCGAGAGCGCCCAGGCGGGCGGAGACCTGCCGGTTGGACGGCTTCTCGCCCAGACGAAGGTTCCGGTGCGCATCTTCTGGACCCCGGACGGAGGTTGAACCCCATGCATCCAGTCACCGCCGAGGTCACCCAGCGCATCGTCGAGCGCAGCCGCCCGACCCGCGCCGACTACCTCGCTCGCATGGAAGCCGCCCGCCAGGCCGGCCCCGGTCGAGGGAAGCTGTCGTGCGCCAACTGGGCCCATGCCTTCGCCGCCCAGCCCGACGGCGACAAGCAGCGGATGCGCGACCCGACGGCCCCGAACGTCGCCATCGTCTCGGCCTACAACGACATGCTCTCGGCCCATCAGCCGTACGAGCGCTTCCCCGACATCCTCCGCAAGGCCGCGCGCGAGGTCGGCGGCACGGCCCAGTACGCCGGCGGCGTGCCGGCCATGTGCGACGGCGTAACCCAGGGTCGGCCCGGGATGGAGCTGTCGCTGTTCTCCCGCGACGCCATCGCCATGGCCACGGCCATCGCCCTGACGCACGACGCCTTCGACGCGGCCCTGATGCTGGGCATCTGCGACAAGATCGTGCCGGGCCTGTTCATCGGCGCGGCCGCCTTCGGCCATCTGCCGACCATCTTCGTTCCCGGCGGCCCGATGACCTCCGGCATCTCCAACGCCGAGAAGGCCCGCACCCGCGCCCTCTACGCCGAAGGCAAGGCGACTCGCGAGGAGCTGCTCGACAGCGAGATGAAGAGCTATCACGGGCCGGGCACCTGCACCTTCTACGGCACCGCCAACTCCAACCAGATGATGATGGAGATGACCGGCCTGCACCTGCCGGGCGCCGCCTTCATCTCGCCCAACACGCCCCTGCGCGACGCCCTGACCGCCCAGGCCGCCCGGCGCGCCATCGAGATCCGTGACGGGGGGAACGCCTACACGCCCTTCTCGGCGGTGATCGACGAAAAGAGCCTGGTGAACGCCATGGCCGGCCTGCTGGCGACCGGCGGCTCGACCAACCACACCCTGCACATCCTGGCGATGGCGCGCGCCGCGGGCATCCTGGTCACCTGGGAGGACTTCAACGACCTCAGCCACGTCACCCCGCTGATCGCCCGCGTCTATCCGAACGGCTCCGAGGACGTGAACGCCTTCCATGCCGCCGGCGGCATGGCCTACGTCACCCGCCAGCTTCTCGACTTCGGCCTCGCGCACGAGGACGTCCGCACTGTCGCCGGCGAGAGCCTCCGCCGCTACCAGCAGGAGCCGTTCCTCGACGGCGGCCGGCTCGTCTGGCGCGACGGCCCCGCCGCCAGCCTCGACCGCGAGATCCTGCGGCCGATCGACGACCCCTTCCAGGCCGAAGGGGGCCTGCGCATCCTCACCGGCCCGCTGGGCCGCGGCGTCATCAAGACCTCGGCCGTGAAGCCCGAGCACCGCATCGTCGAGGCGCCGGCGCTCGTGTTCGACGACCAGGACCAGCTCCTGGCCGCCCACAAGGGCGGCGAGCTGAACCGCGACTTCATCGCCGTCGTCCGCTTCCAGGGCCCGCAGGCCAATGGCATGCCCGAGCTCCACTCCCTGACCCCCGTCTTGGGCGTGCTCCAGGACAAGGGCTTCAAGGTCGCCCTGGTCACCGACGGACGCATGTCGGGCGCCAGCGGAAAGGTGCCCGCCGCGATTCATATGACCCCGGAAGCGGCGGTCGGCGGCCCGCTCGCCTATGTCCGCGACGGCGACGTCATCCGCCTCGACGCCGAGACCGGGACGCTCGACATCAGGATCGACCCGCGTGAGCTGATGGCCCGGCCGCGCGCCGCCTGCCCGCCGGCCGCGCCCGGGTATGGCCGCGAACTGTTCGGCTGGATGCGCAGGGCCGCCGGCCCGGCCGACGCCGGCGCCTGCTCGCTCTTCGAGGCCGCCTGATGGGCATCCAGTGGACAGGCCTGGTGGGCGACGTCGGCGGCACCAACGCCCGCCTCGCCCTCGTCGACCCCCAGGGCCACGTGCGCCATCCGCGCTCGTTCCTCTGCCGGGACTACCCCAGTCTCGCGCACATCATCGCCGAGTATGTCGAGGCCACCATGGGCCGCAAGCGCCCGCCCCGCGCGGTGATCGCCGTGGCCGGCCCGGTGCTGGACGGCGAGATCGAGTTCACCAACCTCGACTGGCGGGTCTCCGAGGGCGACCTGATCTCGGAGTTCGGCTTCGAGGCGGTCCGACTGATCAACGACTTCGCCGCCCAGGCCGTGGCCTGCCCGCTGCTCGAGGGTCCCGACCTGCGCGTCCTGGGGCCGAAGCTGGGGCGGGGCGCCCACGACTGCCCGATCGTCGCCCTCGGCGCCGGCACCGGCTTCGGCGTCGCCGCCCTGGCCCGCAGCCCGCGCGGCGACATCCCGATCTCCGCCGAGGGCGGCCACGCCGCCTTCGCCCCGACCGACGCGGTCGAGGCGATCGTGTGGGAGCGGCTGCTCACCCGCCACGGCCGCGTCTCCATAGAGCGGCTGCTGTCGGGCCAGGGCCTTTACGACCTCTACGCCTGTCTTGCTGAGCAGGCCGGCAAGGCCCCTGAACTCCCCGACGAGGTCGCGGTGACCAAGGAGGGCCTGGTGGGCGACCCGCTCGCCGCGGCCGCCCTCGACCGCTTCGGCGCCATCCTGGGCTCGGTGGCCGGCGATCTCGCCCTCACCTTCGGCGCCCGTGGCGGCGTCTTCGTTTCCGGCGGCATCGCCCCGCGCATCGCCGAGCGTCTCGCCGCCGGCGCGTTCCGCGCCCGCTTCGAGGCCAAGGGCCGCCTGTCGGACTACATGCAGCTCATCCCGACGTTCCTGGTCGTCCACCCCTACCCGGCCATCGTCGGCTGCGCGCGCCTGCTGGAGCAGATGGAGCGACTGTGAGCCCGGCCGGGCGCATCGCACTCCGGCCGTCGGTCTTGCGGTCTTCGGCTGCCATGCCTCCTCCGCGAGTGTCGGATTTCTGGACACGGCCAATGGGCGAGCCCGGGCCTTAGCGGCCCTTGGATCCTCCCCTCAGGGGGAGGTGGCGCCGAAGGCGACCGAGGGGGCTGCCGACCACCGGGCTCGGCGGATGTAACTCCCTCACCCGCTTTGCGGGAGCTGTCCCTGAAGGGGAGCATCTGGGAGTCGCCAAACCACCCCTCAAGCGACGTTCGGAACGTCCGCTCGCGATAGGGGCGATGATCCGATCGACCTGGCGGAGCAGAGCATCGCCCGCGATCTTCCCCGTAGCGACAGCGCGTCCGACGGCGAGCATATCCGCGCCCGCCCGTGCCTCAGCAGGCGGGAACCTGGCTCACCCGCTTGATCGCCACGCTCTCGTTCACCGAGGCGCCCGGCGCTTCCTCGATGCGGCGCTGCATCAGCGAGATCACCCGGCCGTCCTGGACCGACAGCTCGGCCTCGGTCGTGAAGTCCTGGCGGATGCCGGTGTTGCGGCCCACGGCGGCGCGCACGATCCGCACCGTGCAGCCGGGCTTCAGCTCCTTGACGTCGGATAGCGCCCGGCCCGGCGGCGTGCGGCGGTCGTCGGTCACCTCGGACATGCCGACCGGCACCGCGCCCTTGGGCTCCATGATCGCAAGCAGGCGCACGTCGCCCAGGATCATGTCCTGCGCGGCGTACATCGGCGCCTGGCCGAGGCGCTGGTGATAGGTCAGGCGGATCGGGTCGTTGGCCGGAAGGGCTGCGTCCACCGCCTTCAGCGCCCGGCCCTTGAACTCGTCCCAGTTGGAAAGGCCGAGCAGCGCGCCGTCCGCCCGCAGGCGGAAGTCCAGCGGGATGCCGACCAGCGCCTTCAGCGCCGTCTCCATCGACGGGCCGGCGGTGTCGGTCAGGCGCGCCTCGCGCAAGGTGTAGCGCAGCCGCAGCCCATCGCTCTCGACGCCCAGCACTTCCAGGTCGAACACCTGGGTGTTCGCCTGGCTGGCCGCGCCGTCGGCGCCGGTCTCCGAGTATTTCGACTCGCTGCGGTAGCGGTAGACGTCGCCCACCGCGTCCGCGCGGGTGCGGACCTCCACGGCCGCCCGCATCTGCGCCGCCGCCGGCGTGGCGGCGAGCGTCAGCGCGAGCGCCAGGAGGCCGGCGCGCATCCTATCGGCCCTGGAAGTTGCCGGCCCGCCGCTCGGCCACCGACCGGACGCCCTCGGCGAAGTCCTCGGTGGCGCGCAGCAGGGTCTGCTCCTCGTGCTCGATCTTGGTCTGGGCGCGCACGTCGGCGGCGAGCTGGGCCCGCAGCGTCTTCCGTGTGGCCACCACCGCCAGCGGGGCGTTCTCGGCGATCTCCTTCGCCAGCCGCAGGGCCGCGCCGCGCAGCTCCTCGGCCGGGACCAGCTCGTCCACGAGGCCCCAGGCCAGGCCCTCCTCAGCCTTGATCCGGCGGCCGGTGAGGAACATCAGGCTGGCGCGCTGCTGGCCCACGACGCGGGGGAGCGTGTGGGTCAGGCCGAAGCCGGGGTGGAACGCCAGCTTCACGAAGTTGGCCACGAAGCGCGCCTCGGGGGCGGCGACGCGGAAATCGGCGACCATGGCCAGGCCCAGGCCCGCGCCCACGGCCGCGCCCTGCACCGCCGCAATGATCGGCTTCTGGATCGAGAACAGCCGCACCGCCTGGTCGTACAGGTCGCCAACGCCGCCCATACCCGACGCCACCTTGTCGGTGGGCGACGAGAAGTCGGCGCCGCCCGAAAAGGTCCGGCCCTCGGACTGGATGACGATGGCCCGCACGGCGTTGGCCGCGTCGGCCGCCTCCATGGCTTCGGCCAGGTCGGCCATGAATTCCACCGAGACGAAGTTGTGCGGCGGACGGTCCAGGGTGACCACAGCCACATGTCCGTCCAGCGCGACCTTCACGTGGTCGCCGTAAGCTTGCTTCATCGTCTCGTCCCCAACAGGTTTCGGGCCACGACCCACTTATGGACCTCGGTCGGGCCATCGTAGATCCGCATCGTCCGCAGCTTCGCCTGCATGAGCTGCAGCGGTAGTTCCTTGGTCATACCCATGGCGCCGAAGGCCTGCATGGCCCGGTCCAGGGTCTCGTACGCCATCTCGGTGGCGAACCATTTGATCATGCTGATCTCGGAGCGCACGTCACGTCCGTTGTCCAGCTTCCACGCGCAGTCGTAGGTCATCAGCCGGGCGGCGTGGATCTTGGTCGCCGCCTCGGCCACCCAGAACTGGATCGCCTGGCGCTCGCTCAGCGGCATCCCGAAGGTCTTCCGCTGCGGGGCGTACTCGATGACCATCTCCATGGCGCGCTGGGCCATGCCGATCGACCAGGCCGCCATCTGGATGCGGCGGGTGCCGAGGCGGGTCTGCATCGGCGCGAAGCCCTGGCCCTCCTGGCCCAGCAGCTTCCAGCCCTCGACCCGGCAGTCCTCCAGCGCCACCTCGTAGGTGTATTGCCCGCCCAGCATCGGGATTCGGCGCAGGACGTTGAAGCCGGGCGTGCCCTTGTCCACTAGGAAGGCGCTGATCCCGCCCCGGGCGCCCTTCTCCGCGTCGGTGACTGCCATAAGGATGGTGAAGTCGGCGTCGGCCGCGCGCGTAATCCAGATCTTGCGGCCGTTGATGATCCATTCGTCGCCGTCGCGCACGGCGCGGGTGGTCATGGCGGCGGGGTCGGAGCCCGCGCCCGGCTCGGAAATACCGATGGCCGACGTGGTCTTACCGGCGACGTACGGCGCGAGGTAGGCCACCCGCTGCCGCTCGTTCACCGTCTGCATCAGCATCCGCAGGTTCGGGCTGTCGGGCGGCAGGGTGTAGGGCGTCACGCAGCGCCCGATCTCCTCCTCGACGCCAACCATCGCCACCATCGGCAGGTCAGAGCCGCCTACGTCCTCGGGCGCGTCGAGGCCGAACAGGCCCAGCTCGTGCGCCTTGGCGTCCAGCCGCGCCTGGGTCTCGGCGTCCAGGTAGAGGCCCTTGCCCTCGGCCTCGCGGGCCATCACCCCGGCCTCCAGCGGCATCAACTCGTCGCGGACGAAGTTGGCCACCAGGTCGCGGAGCATCCGGTGCTCTTCGGCGAGCTCGAAGTCCATGGCGTTTCCCCGTGTCGTTGCGGCCATTGAACAGGCCCAAGCGAACGGATACTAGGCCTTGAGGTAATCGCCCATATGTGGATCATATTTCCACATATGTGGATGATACCTCCACACTCTGAGCAAATGGGGGCATTTTGGCCGAGGACGCGGTCAAATCGGCGAAGCGGGCGCTGGAGATCCTCGAGCTCTTCAGCCGCCATCGGCGCCCCCTGGCCCTCAAGGAGGTGCTGGAGGAGCTGGCCTATCCCACCTCCAGCGGCTCGGCCCTGATGAAGTCGCTCGTGGCCCTGGGATACCTCGACTACGACCGCGAGCGCCGCACCTATTTCCCGACCATGCGGATCGCCGCCCTGGGCGCGTGGGTGCCCTCGGCCCTGTTCGGCGACGGCCCGCTGCTGCCGGCGCTGGAGGAGTTGCACCGGCGCCTGGACGAGACCGTGGTCCTTGCGGTGCAGAGCGACCTGCACGCCCAGTACGTCCACTTGATCCATTCCGCCGACGCGCTGCAGTTCCGCGCCCCGCCCGGCACCCGCCGTCCCCTGGCCCGCTCCGGGTTGGGCCTGGTCCTACTCTCCGGTAAGACCGACGCCGAGGTCGAGCGGCTGCGGCGGCGCATCAACGCGTCCGGCGACGGCGCCACCCAGAGCCGCGAAGAGCTGATGGCCCGGGTGAACGAGGTGCGCGCCCGCGGCTACGCCTTTTCCCGCAACAGCATCTCGCCGGGGCTCGGCATCATCGGCGCGGCCCTGCCGAAAGGACCGTTCGGCCGCGTGTTCGCCGTGGGCGTGGCCGGTCGGGTCGAGCGGCTGGAAGCCAAGAAGGACATCATTGTGGAAGAGCTGCAGGGCATGATCGTCCGGCTCGAACACGCTCAGTAAGAACAAGAGAGGGAGACCGATGGGCGCCAAGACCCAAGCCAGCCAGACCGACGCCCGCCAGACCCTGGCCGACAAGCCGACCGGGCCGCTGAGCGGCATCCGCATCCTGGACCTGACCAGCGTGGTCAACGGGGCCTACGGCGTCCAGATCCTGGCCGATCAGGGCGCCGACGTGATCAAGGTCGAGGACCCCGGCTCGGGCCGCGGCGAGGGCGGCGACATCATGCGCTGGGCGGGCCATCTGCCCGAGGGCGCGCCGAAGGGCATGGGCCCGATCTTCCTGACCATCAACCGCAACAAGCGCTCGATCGTCCTCGACATGAAGCAGGAGAGCGCCAAGCGCGCCCTGCGCCGGCTCATCAAGTCGTGCGATGTGATCGCCAGCTCGATCCGCTACGACGGCATGAAGCGCCTCGGCCTCTCCTACGAGGACGTCGCCGCCATCAAGCCGGACATCATCTTCGTCCACGCCGCCGGCTACGGCTCGGACGGGCCCTACGCCGGCGAGCCGGCCTACGACGACCTGATCCAGTCCGCCTCGGGCATGGCCGACATCCTGCCCCGCACCGACGGCAACCCGGTTCCCCGCATCCTGCCGACCCTGGTGGCCGACAAGGTCTCGGGCCTCTTCTTCTCCCAGGCGGTCACCGCCGCCCTGCTGCACAAGGCGCGCACTGGCGAGGGCCAGTTCGTCGAAGTGCCGATGTTCGAGTGCGTGACCAGCTTCCTGCTGGTCGAGCACCTCTACGACCACACCTTCGATCCGCCCACTGGCCAGTGGGGCTACCAGCGGGTCATCAACCCCAACCGCAAGCCGTTCGCCACGAAGGACGGCTACATCGGCCTCCTGCCCTACACCGACAAGCAGTGGGACCAGTTCTTCGACGCCGCCGGCTACGGCGAGCAGGTCAAGAACGACCCCCGCTTCGCCGACTATTCCACCCGCGCCAAGCACACCAAGGAGCTCTACGGCCTCATCGAGCAGGCCGCCGCCACCAAGACGACCCAGGAGTGGCTCGACATCCTCAAGCCCCTGTCCATCCCGGTGGTGAAGACCAACACCCTGGCCGACCTCGACGAGGACCCGCACCTGAAGGCCGTCGGCTTCTTCGAGACCTATGAGCACCCCGAGGTCGGGACCTACCGGCTGATGAAGCCGCCGGTGAAGTTCTCGAAGTCCCCCGCCAACATCCGCCGGCACCCGCCGAAGCTGGGCGAACACACCGACGAGATCCTGGCCGAGTTCGGGGCCGCGGAGGACTGAGCCGATGCGGGTAGCAGTGGTCGGGACGTCCGGGTCGGGCAAGACCACCTTCGCCGGCGCGCTGGCGAAGGCGATGGGCGTGCGCCACATCGACCTCGACGCCGTCACCTGGCAGCCCGGCTGGGTCGCGCTGCACGAGACCGACCCGCCGGAGTTCCTGCGACGGGCCGCCGAGCTGATGGCCGAGGACGCCTGGGTGAGCTGCGGCAACTACGTCACCTCGCGCCCGCCGCTGCTGGCCCGGGTCACCGACCTCGTCTGGCTGGACTATCCACGGAGCCTCGTCATGCGGCGGGTGATCCGCCGCTCGTTCGGGCGGGCGGTCAGCGGGCGCGAGCTCTGGCCCGGCACCGGCAACCGCGAGGACTTCCGGCGCTGGCTCGACAAGGGGCACCCGATCCGCTGGGCCTGGGACACCTACCGGCGCCGGAAAATACAGTACGAAGGCCTGTTTGCTGATCCGGCCCTCGGCCACCTCCGGAAGCACCGGGTGACCCACCCCCGCCAGGCCGAGGCGCTGATGGCCGCGCTCTCGCGCCGCGCGGCGATTCCTTGACCTGAGTTCTCCACAGGGGCATAAGCGCGCCCTTCCGGCGCCAACCTTGGTCAGCGCCCTCCACCGCCACGACCCCCATATGTTTATGGGACGAGGGCGGCGAGGCCCCCCGTCGACGTGATCGTCCACGGGGGTCGACTGCGTTTGGGGCTATAGAGGTTTCGATGTTCGACGCGCTAACCGATCGGCTTACAGGGGTTTTCGACCGGCTCTCCGGTCGTGGCGTGCTGTCCGAGAAGGACGTCGACGAGGTGATGCGCGAGATCCGCGTCGCGCTCCTCGAAGCCGACGTGGCCCTGCCGGTCGTCCGCGACTTCATCGCCAAGGCCAAGGACGCCGCCACCGGCGAGGCGGTGATCCGCTCGGTCCGCCCGGCCGACCAGGTGGTGAAGATCACCTACGACGGCCTGGTCGAGATGCTGGGCGGCGAGGGCGAGCCCGAGGGCCTGAACCTCTCGCTCAACCCGCCGACCGTGATCCTGATGGCCGGCCTGCAGGGCTCGGGCAAGACCACCACCGCCGGCAAGCTGGCCCTGAAGCTGGTCAAGGACCGCAAGAAGGTCCTGCTGGCCTCGCTCGACACCCGCCGCCCGGCGGCCATGGAGCAGCTCGGCATGCTGGCCGAGCAGGCGGGCGCCAGCTTCCTGCCGATCGTCGCCGGCCAGTCGGCCCCCGACATCGCCCGCCGCGCCATGCAGGCGGCCAAGCTCCAGGGCTTCGACGTCCTGATCCTCGACACCGCCGGCCGGACCACCATCGACGAAGCGATGATGAGCGAGGCGGCCGAGATCGCGAAGATCGCGACCCCGTCCGAGACCCTGCTGGTCGCCGACGCCCTCACCGGCCAGGACGCCGTCCGCACCGCCAAGGCGTTCCACGAGCGCCTGCCGCTCACCGGCCTCGTCCTCACCCGCGCCGACGGCGACGGCCGTGGCGGCGCCGCGCTGTCCATGCGCGCGGTCACCGGCCTGCCGATCAAGTTCCTCGGCGTCTCGGAGAAGATCGACGGCCTCGACGCCTTCGACGCCCAGCGCGTGGCCGGCCGCATCCTGGGGCGCGGCGACGTCGTCGCCCTGGTCGAGAAGGCCGCCCAGGAGCTGGACATGGCCAAGGCGGAAGCCACGGCCAGGAAGCTCGCCAAGGGTCAGTTCGACCTCGACATGATGGCCGACCAGCTCAGCCAGATGAAGCGCATGGGCGGCATGGAAGGCATGATGGGCCTGCTGCCCGGCGTGCAGAAGATGAAGCGGCAGATCGCCGAGAGCGGCCTGACCGACAAGACCTTCGACCGCCAGCTCGCGATCATCTCGTCGATGACCAAGGCCGAGCGCAAGAAGCCCGACATCCTGGCCGCCTCGCGCAAGCGCCGCATCGCCGCCGGCTCGGGCGTCGACGTGGCCGAGGTGAACCGCCTGCTGAAGCAGCACCGCCAGATGGCCGACACGTTCAAGGCGCTGAGCAAGAACGGCGGCAAGGGCCTCGCCCAGATGGCCCGGATGCTCGGCGCCGGCGGCCCCGACATGGACCCGCAGAAGCTGGCCCAGCTCACCGGCGGCCAGGCGCCGACCCCTGAGCAGATGGAACAGATCGCCGGCAAGCTGAAGGGCCTCGCGGGCCCCGGCATGCCGAAACTACCCGGACTTCCCGGCCTTGGGGGCGGCGGACTGCCCCCGGGCTTCAACCCGTTCAAGAAATAGAACTAGACCAAGGACTTAACGACAATGCTGAAGATCCGTCTCGCCCGTGGCGGCGCCAAGAAGCGCCCCTACTACTCGATCGTCGTCGCCGACAGCCACTCGCCCCGCGACGGCCGCTTCATCGAGAAGGTCGGTTCGTACAACCCGCTGCTCAAGAAGGACGACCCGAACCGCGTCGTCCTGAAGGTCGAGCGCATCCAGGAGTGGCTCAAGAAGGGCGCCCAGCCCACCGACCGCGTCGCCCGCGAGCTCGGCAAGCTGGACCTCGTGAAGTGGACCGCCAGCAACAACCCGAAGAAGGGCGAGCCGGGCCAGAAGGCCAAGGAGCGCGTGGAAGAGCGCGCCCAGCGTGAAGCCGACCGCAAGGCCGCCGAGGAAGCCGCCAAGGCCGAGGCCGCCGAGGCCGCCGCCGCCGCGGCCGCCGCCCCGCCGGTGGAAGAAGCTCCGGCTGCTGAAGCTGCTCCCGCCGAGGAGGCCCCGGCCGCCGAAGCCCCGGCCGCCGAAGCCGCCGCCGAGGAAGCTCCCGCCGCCGAAGGCGAAGCTCAGGCCTAAGGCTCTTCCGGATGAGCGACGATCTCATCCAGGTGGGCCGCGTCGCGGGCGCCTTCGGGGTCCGCGGCGAGGTCCGCATCACCAGCTTCACCGCCGACCCGGCGGCGTTGCTGGACTACCGCGATCTCAAGCGTGAGGACGGCGCGCCCGCCCTCACGCTGCTCGCCGGCCGCCCGGCCAAGGGCGGCGTCGTCGCCCGCGCGAAGGAGATCGAGACCCGCGAACAGGCCGAGGCCCTGCGCGGGCTGAAGCTGTTCATCCCCCGCTCGGCCCTGCCGGAGACGGAGGACGAGGACGAGTTCTACGTCACCGACCTGATCGGCCTCGCCGTCGAGACGCCCGAGGGCGAGCCGCTGGGCGCCATCCGCTCGGTGCAGGACTTCGGCGCCGGCGACCTGCTCGAGATCCTGCCCCCCGAGGGCGGCGCCACCTGGTACCTGCCCTTCACGAAGGAAGCGGTCCCCGAGGTGCGCCTGGCCGACCGCAAGGTGATCGGCGTGCGCCCCCAGGAAGTGGAATAGCCCGACCGGTCACGCCGGCGGCGCGCGCCCCGGAAAGCCCGGCATCTGCCAGTGGAACAGGATGGCCCCCGCGCGCACCGCGAAGGCGGCCAGGAACCCGGCCGTCCCGGCCACCATCGGCGGCTGGCCGAGGGCGTGCAGGCCGACGAACACCGCCGCCCCCAGCAGCGCCGGGGTGACATAGAGCTCACGCCGCAGCAGCACCGACGGCTCGTGCGCCAGGATGTCCCGGATCACCCCGCCGAAGGTGGCGGTGAGCACGCCCATCACCACCGCTGGCAGCGGCGGCACGCCCAGCGACGTCGCCTTCAGCGCCCCGAACGCCGAATAGGCCGCCATCCCCAGCGCATCGAGCCAGAGCAGCAGCCGTTCGCCCCGTCGCCCCCAGCCCAGCAGCCACACCGCCCCGGCCGCCGCGAGGCACACCGCCAGGTATTCCCACCGAGCGATCCAGAACACCGGCGCGTCGATCAGCAGGTCGCGCAGCGTGCCGCCGCCGACGCCCGTCACCGCCGCGAAGAAGCCGAAAGTGATGATGTCGTGCTTGCGCCGCGCCGCCGCCAGCGCCCCCGAGGCGCCGAACACCGCGATCGCCGCATAGTCCAGAAAGGTCAGGGCCTGGCCGAGCGCGTCCATGGCTGCGTTGTGGGGCGCGACGGCGGAGGTGGCAAGGTGGGGGTGGTGACGGCTGGTGGCGCCGACTTGCCGTTCGCCGCTGACCCGGCGCGATCCCAAGAGGACCTAGGGACCACCGAGTGGGTTGGCAAGCGGACCGCAACACGGTCATGCTCTTCTAAATGCCGACCGAGCGCCCCGAGTCCTGCTGCCCCTGGTGCGGAGCCCGGCTCCCAGAGAGGCATCAAGAAGCGCTGGAAGAGGCTATGAAGTCCGGCGTCTAGATCGAGATCGCCACTGACGGACAAGCGAGTGCGACCTTGGATGGGCGGCCCATTGAGCCGCCGGAGGACCTGTTGGCCCGGCTCAAATCCGCCGCACACGAGCAAGACTAACGTCCGTTACGGGTCGATTTTTGGACCTAGACTAACGAGTGGTGAGACGCCCTTGGCCCGCGAGGTCCGCATAGATGCAGTCCTCCTTGGCCTCGTGATCGGGCACGGACGCGCTGACGTAGGCAGCCCAGCCGGCTCCCACCTGCGTGGGTGCGAAACTGGCAAGTCCGCAACGGGCCGCCGCGGCCTTGATCTGATCGGGGGTGGACCACTTGCTCGCGTTCTCATCGCCAACAAAGCAGCCGCTCAACATCGCGGCGGCGGCAACGACCGAAACAAGGCGGAAGCGCATGATCACCCTTTCGTCCCGAAAGTCTCGGCTGATGACCTTGGTCTCGGACGGTGAAAGGCCCGCAAAGGGCCAGTCCCCGTCATCAGCGCCAAGCCCAAAAGCAGACCATCATTGTTGGTCCGCGAGCGTCCAGTTTCGGGCGGCACCGGCAGGCCGTATAGACGTAAGATGAAAGACGACGCACTCGAACGGCACGAGGTATTGGACCGTGCCCACATCATCGAACACATGATCGCCGAACACATCCTGGAACACGCGGTCGTGCAGAGCGACCCTGAGGTCCTCGCGGCGGCGCAACGGTTGCACGAGGCGGCTTTCGGCCTCTACCAACTCTGCGGGCGGAAGTTCCTATAGGACCACTTGCCGCGCCTTTCCTGATGGCGACTGAGGCTCCGATCATCGGCTGGATTTAGATCGCGGCTTCTGGCGCCTAGCGGCCACCTCGACGGGCGCAGACTTCACATACTCATCACGCCCAGGCGCTCAATTCAGGATCGTGGGAAGAGTGTGCCAGCGTCCGCCTCCGCTTGAAGCTTGGCTTTCTGGCTGGGTGTGAGGATTGTCTCGGTTTCGAGTTCAAGCTCTAGCGGCCCGAACACGAAGGTCGCTGACCGGCGTGCAAAACCATTCTTGGCCAGTAGCCAGGGGTTCTGACGGACGAGCCGCCGCACGACGAACATTGGCAACGGTAGGTACATGCGGCCCCGCGTGAAGACGGAGAGGATCAAAGACTCCAGCGATCAACGCAAGTGATCGTCGCTGTTGAGCGAAGAACCGCACCGAGGCGTGGCGTTCGACGTCTCGCTATAAACGTCGCATCTCTGGACCGAAGCGAACTTCCGGAACTGACGCCGAGCCGAACTTCCGCCCCCTAGCCGTCTCAGCGCTCAGCCCCCGCCCCCGTCACCACGGAACCGGCTTCCCCTGCCGGTCGAGGTAGCGGAGGCCCGGCGCGTCCTGCTGGGCGATGAGGACGTCGGCGATCTGGGGCATCGCCTCCTCGACCCCGACGGGCGCCCTGTCGCCGCCCAGGTCGGTGCGGATCCAGCCCGGCGCCATCAGGATCATGGCGCGGCCGTCGCCGGCGTGGCGGCCGGCGTAGCTGGCCATCGCCTGGTTCAGGGCCGCCTTGCTGGCGCGGTAGACGTCGTTCACCCCGTTCGCGTTGTTGGCGATGCTGCCCTGGCCGGAGGACATGACCCCGACCACGCCGCCGGGCCGGGCCAGGGGGCCCAGCAGCTCCACCGCCCCCATGGCGCCGAGCACATTGGTGAGCATGACCTGGGCGAACTCGTCCTCGGACACCTGGGCCATGGTGTCGCCGGGCGACCGGTTGGCGACGCCGGCGTTGACGAAGACGATGTCGAAGCGGCGGTCGGCGAGGCGCTCGGCCAGGGCCTGCGTCTGGTCGCGGTCGGTCAGGTCGAGGGCCTCGACCTCGATCGCGTCCGGCCGCTCGGCCGCCAGGGCATGGAGCGGGGTGTCCGCGCCGCGCACCGTGCCGACCACGCGCCAGCCGCGGCGCGCGAACTCGGCGGCCATCGCCTGGCCGAGGCCCCGCGAGGCGCCGACGATGAGGATGGAGCGGCGGGCGTCCGCCGCGACGGGGCCGGTCAAGCTGGAACCCTCCGAAGCCGCGGCCCGGGATCGGGCGGGGCGGGCGACAGCCTAGCAGACGCGCGCGTCCCCGGCAGGCGGCCCGAGTTGGCCGGCGAGGCCCGGACGCTCAGGCCGTAGCCCGCCGCCGCCGCGCCCCACGCAGGCCGGTTCCGGCGAGGCCGAAGCCGGCCAGCATCAGCGCCCAGGTGGTGGGCTCGGGGACGCCGGGGGTCTGGGTGCGGGGGTCGGAGAGCGCCAGGACGGCGCGGCCGACGATGAGGTCGCCGTCGAACCGCGTGCCCTGGTAGAGCCAGTTGTCGTAGTGGATCCGGAAGGCGGTGACCGTCAGCGAACGGCCGTCCGGTCCGTCGGTGAGCACCTGTTCGTTCAGGTAGGCGGTGGCGCCGGGCGCCAGGACGGCGACGAGGTTCGGGGCCGGGGTGTCGGCGAAGCCCGGCATGTCGACGAAGGCGCTGAAGCCGCCCGGCGTCCAGGCCACCGACAGGTCGACGCTGCTGCCGATGAAGGTGATGGGCGAGGTGGTGGTCTGCTGGCCGATGACCTGGTCGATCAGCCGGTAGTCGATGGCGCCGATCGCGCCCGTGAGCGACAGGTCGTAGGCCTCGCCCGCCGTGGCGCCGCCCTCGAAGTGGGCGCCGCCGGGATTGCTGACCGACGAGCGATAGGTGTGACCGCCGCTGGCGCCGTGGCCCTTGAGCGTGCCGCCCGCCGCCCGGTCGAAGACGAAGCCGGTGTTCTGGTACGAGAAGCCGCCGTACGACCAGTTGATCGCCCGCGCGTCGGCCGCGCCCTGGTTGACCACGAGGTTCAGGCCGATCTCGGTGAACGAGACGCTGGCGGTATCGAACACGGTCGCGGCGGAAGCCGGGGCCGCGGCCGCCAGCACGGCGGCGACGACGAGGGGCGACAGACTCTTGAACATCACGCACCTGACTGACGCTCGCGGCCCGTCCGGCCGCGCGCCGGCGTAGCTGCACCATACGACCTGGGGCTGCAAGACCGCTCCCGCAGAAGGCGAGCGCGCCCGGCGAGACGTCCGTCGCCCACGCCCAACCGGCGCCGACGAGCCCCCGGAGGGTGGCGGAGGCTCGTGACGGTCTGCAGCCCCTTTGCGCGGCCACATCGGGGTCGTGGGCGCGGCTACGTGCGCCACACCGCGCCAAACCGTGCTGAGCCGCCTCGCGGCGCTCGAAATGAAGGCAGCCACCCGAGCCGCGATGCGTCACCCCGGCAGCGTTCAAAAATGTGCCGTTGACGCCCCTTTTCCCCGATGACACTGGATCGTCAGTCGTTCTGGTTCGATTATTTGGGGGGACATTATGGCGTCTTTTAAAATTGGGTGTTTTGCGTTCGTTCTTGCCGCAACGGCAAGTCTTGCAGCGACCCCATCATTTGCCAGTGTGGAATTGTCTGTCACTCCGGCAGGACTCACGGATATTTCCTGGTATCAGCAGCCATTCACGATCCAATTCGACGTATCCAGTTACTTGGGTAACGGGCAGAAGATTGTCGGCGCGCGCGCCACTGCGTTCGCCAGCACGCCGACCACCGGTTACTACCCGAGGACCGGCGACAGCCATACGGAATACGTCGGAGACGTTGTCTACCAGATTTCCGAAAATCAGACCATAAACTACGAAGTATACAATACGACGACGGACTATTTCTACGAAGACCTGTACCAGGACAGCATTCTTCTAGATGCGGGAGAGGGCAGCGCGACCGGGCAGGTCTCGTATCGCAACTTTGGAACGCTCTACAATGTGTTCCTCCAAGAGGTTCACAACGAACCCAGGTTGGACAGGTACTTCGCAAACATCTTCAACGAGGGCTACGCCGGAACGTTCAGCGCGACTGCCGAACTGACCGCGAACGACCTTGTCGCCCTGAACGAGACGGGCCTGATGTCCTTCACGGTGTCAGGCCTGGGGATAACCCATGCCTTCCTCGAGTCGGCCACGTTCCAGTTCGAACTGGCATCGGCGGTCCCTGAGCCGGCGAGCTGGGCGCTCATGATCCTGGGCTTCGGAGCCGCCGGCGGGATGATCCGGCGTCGGGCGCGGCCGTCCGCGGCCTAGCCTGCCTCGCGGAGCGGCGGGCGCGGCGTCAGATCCCCAGCGCCCGCCGCACCGGGGCGAGGGCGACCTCGCCCATCAGCCGGGCGGGACGGGCTCTAGCGGTCGCGGGCCGCCGCGCGGATGGCCTCGGCGACCGCGGCCTGTTCCGCCCACAGTTCGTCCTTGTCGGCGTCGGGCCAGGCCGAGTTGAAGACGACGACGGTCCGATCGGCGGGGTAGACGTAGATCGCCTGGCCGAAGATGCCCTCGGCCGCGTAGCCGCCGGGCACCATCCACCAGAAGTAGCCATAGCCGGCGGCGGGCGCGCCGTTGCGGATCTGCGGCGTGGTCGCTGCCTGCACCCAGCCGGGCGGCAGGATCCGGCGGCCGCCGGCGACGCCGTCGTTCAGCATGAAGAGGCCGAAGCGCCCGTAGTCGCGCAGCGTCATGGAGATGCAGCAGCCGCCGCGTTCGAGACCGCTGCCGTCGACCATCCACACGCCGTCCTGCTCCATGCCGGCCGGCCGCCAGATCTTCTCGGCGAGGTAGTCGGCGAGCCCCTTGCCGGTGGCCCTGTTCAGGAGCACGGCCACGAGGTCCGTCTCGCCGGTGTTGTAGTGGAAGCGCGCGCCGGGCGCGTGGTCGCGCGGCAGCTTGCCGAGATAGCCGACGATCGGGTTGGCGCCGGGCCGCGAGGCGGCGACGCTCATCTTCACGACGTCGGAGTTTAGGTCGCCGTAGTCCTCGTTCCAGCGGACTCCGGAACTCATCATCAGCATCTGGCGGATGCTGACCCCGTCGTAGGCGCTGCCCTTCAGCTCGGGCACGTAATCGACGACCGCATCGTCGATCGAGCGGATCTTCCCGTCCTGGATCGCCGCCCCCACCAGGCTGGAGGTCACGGACTTGGCGACCGAGAAGGAGGTCCAGCGATCGCCGGCCGTTCGACCCAGGCCGTACGCTTCCAGCACGATCCTGCCGTCCTTGATCGCCAGGAGGCCGGAGACACGGCGCCGCTGCATGTAGGCCTGGAGGTCCATCGGCTGGCCCGCCACGGACACGCTTGGGCCGACGGGACGCCCGGCGACCGGCAGGGCGCTGGGCTGCGCCGCCCGGGGGATGACCTGGGTCCGGTAGGTGGTCTCGATGGTGCGGAACCCGGCCGCCTGTGCGTCGCCCTGCAGGAGCAGCAGGCTGGTGGCGCCCGGCTTGAGCGGAACCTGCGCGGCGGCCGGAGCGGCCAGCACGGCGGCGGCGATGGCGACGAGGAAGCCTGGCTTCACGCGATATCCTTCTGTCCGGGTCCGGCCGCGCCGGCGGTGGTCCAGGATGCCGCCGCCCCGGCGCGGAGGGAAGCCGGGTCGCACGGTCGCCTGCCGCTCAGACCCCCAGCGCCCGCCGCACCGTGGCGAGGGCGGCGGACGGCTCGGCCAGGGGCTCTGGCGCGCCGGCGCCCCACACCGGGCCGGGCCAGGCGGCGTCGCCCGCCCGGCGGCCGACCACGTGGACGTGGAGCTGGGGGGTGACGTTGCCGAGGGCGCCGACGTTGAGCTTTTCCACCGGCCGGCCCTGCGCCTCGCCGAGGGCGCGGACGGCGGCGCCGGCGAGGACGACCTCCTCCATCAGCCGGGCGCGGTCGGCGGGGGCCAGGTCCTCCAGCTCCGCCAGGCCGGCGAGGCGGGGGATCAGCACCAGCCAGGGATAGCGGCCGTCGTCCTGCAGGCGCACGTGGCAGAGGCCGAGCTCGCCCACCGCGTGCGAGGTCGGGGGGAAGGCGGGGTGCAGTTCGAACATGGCCCCTGCGCGTGCGGCATTGCAGCAGGGGCGTCAACCGGCTAGAGCCGCCGCGCACATTATCGAAGGAGCAGTCTCCATGGCGAAGAAGCCCATCCGCGTGGCCGTGACCGGCGCCGCGGGCAACATCGGTTACGCCCTGCTGTTCCGGATCGCGTCCGGCCAGATGCTGGGCGCCGACCAGCCCGTCATCCTGCAGCTGCTGGAGATCCCGGTCGAGGGTCCACAGAAGGCGCTGAAGGGCGTGGCGATGGAGCTGGAGGACTGCGCCTTCCCGCTGCTGCAGGACATGGTGCTGACCGGCGATCCGGACGTGGCCTTCAAGGACGCCAACTGGTGCCTGCTGGTGGGCTCCAAGCCCCGCGGCCCTGGCATGGAGCGCGCCGACCTCCTGAAGGACAACGGCAAGATCTTCATCGCCCAGGGCCAGTCGATCGACAAGGTCGCCGCCGACGACGCCCGCGTCGCCGTGGTGGGCAACCCCTGCAACACCAACGTGATGATCGCCGCCAGCCAGGCCAAGCGCCTGCCGGCCGACCGCTTCACCGCCATGGTGCGCCTGGACGAGAACCGCGGCCGGGCCCAGCTGGCCCAGAAGGCCGGCGTGTCGATCAACGAGGTCAGCGACCTGTTCATCTACGGCAACCACAGCCCGACGATGTTCGCCGACTACACGCACGCCAAGATCGGCGGCAAGGCGGCGGCGGACGTGATCAACGACCGCGCCTGGCTCGAGAACGAGTACCTGCCCACCGTCGGCAAGCGCGGCGCGGCGATCATCGAGGCCCGCGGCCTGTCGTCGGCGGCCTCGGCGGCCAACGCCCTGATCGACCACGTGCACGACCTGGTCACGCCGGGCGCCATCCACTCGGTGGCCGTGAAGTCGGAAGGCCGCTACGGCTTCGACCCGAACGTGTGGGCCGGCATGCCGGTGAAGACCACCGCGCCGGGCGCCTACGAGGTCATCACCAGCTACGAAATGGACGACTTCGCCAAGTCGAAGATCAAGATCACCAACGACGAGCTGGTGAGCGAGCGCGACACCGTGAAGGACATGCTGTCGTAGGCGCCGCCGCCGCCCTTCGGGGCGGACGAAGAGACGAGAGGCCCCGTCGTCCCCAGCGGACGGCGGGGCTTTTTGCTGGGCGCTCAGTTGTCGCGGGCGTCGCGGGTGAGGTCGTTGAGCTCGGAGATGCGGGCGACGTAGACGTCCTCCACCGCCCAGGGCGCCTCGCGCGCCGCCGCCGCCCGGGCCTGGAGCCAGCGGGCGTGCTGGCGGTTGAGGGCCGAGGCGGGGACGCCCGCGGCCTCGGCGTCGCGCCAGGCCCGCTGGAGCTGGCGCTCGCGGGCCCCGAGCCGGCGGTCGGCGCAGACCATGGCCTCGCCGGGATCGGCCGAGGCGCAGGGGGC
>JBKOYY010000017.1:0-8198 GCA_046725615.1 Pseudomonadota bacterium | reverse complement strand
GAGAAGCACAGCCGCACGATGCTGGTGACGGGATCGGCCTCGTAGAACGCCGACACTGGGATAGCGGCGACACCCGCCTCCTTAACGGCGCGCAGGCAGAAGGCGCGGTCGGGCTCGGAAACCCCGGAGGCGGGCAGGTCGATGCTGAGGAAATAGGTCCCCTGGCTGGGCAGCACGGCGAACCCCTCGCGGCGCAGGCCCTCGGCCAGGCGGTCGCGGGAGGCTTCCAGAGCGCGCGGCATGTCACGGAACCAGTCCCCCGGCTGCTGGAGCCCGAAGGCCACGGCCGCCTGAAGATTGGGCGGGGTCGTGAAGGTCAGGAACTGGTGGGCGCGCGCCAGGCTGTGAGTGAGAGCGGGCGCGGCGCAGAGGTAGCCGACCTTCCAGCCGGTTAGGCCGAACATCTTGCCCGCCGATCCGATCTTCACCGTGCGCTCGCGCATGCCGGGAAAGGCGATGAGAGGGCGGTGGCGGGCGCCTTCGAACACCACCTGCTCCCACACCTCGTCGCAGACGGCGACCGCGCCCGCGGCCACGCAGAACTCCGCCAGTAGCGCGAGGTCCTCCTCGGGAAGGACGACGCCGGTGGGGTTCATCGGGTTGTTCAGCACCACCAGCCGCGTGCGGGGGGTAAAGGCGGCCTCCAGCATCGGCCGGGTGAAGCGCCAGTGCGGCGGCTCCAGCCGGACCAGCTTCGGCACGCCGCCGGCCCGGCGGATCAGCGGCAGGTAGGCGTCGTAGAAGGGCTGGAAGACCACCACTTCGTCGCCGGGCTCAATCAGGGCGAGGAAGCTGGCCGCCAGGGCTTCCGTGGCGCCGGACGTGATGGTGACCTCGCCGGCCCAGTCGAGGTCGAGGCCCTGCGTGGCCGCGTAGTGCCCGGCCACCGCCTGGCGAAGTTCGGGCAGGCCGGCCATCGGCGGGTACTGGTTGTAGCCGTTCAGCACCGCATCGGCCGCCTTCGCCCGCACGGCCTCGGGGCCGGGATCGTCGGGGAAGCCCTGGCCGAGATTCACCGCGCCCAGTGTCCGCGCCAGCCCCGACATCTCCTCGAAGACGGTGGTGGGCAGGTTCGAGAAAATCGCATTCGCCATCGGCCGGACATTGGCGGCAGACTGGGCCCGTGACCACCCCGGAGCGCCCTATGGAGATCGTCGAGTTCGAACGCCGCCACGCCGAGGCGTTCCGGACGCTCAACGAGGCGTGGATCTCGAAGCATTTCACACTCGAGGCCAAGGACCGCGAGGTCCTGAACGACCCCCAGGGCAAGATCATCGCCAGAGGCGGCCGGATCTTCATGGCCCTGAAGGACGGCGCGCCGGTGGGCTGCGTGGCGCTGATGAAGATGGACGACGGCGGCTACGAGGTCGCCAAGATGACGGTATTCGAAGCCCTCCGCGGCTCGGGCCTCGGACGTCGCCTGATGCAGCGCTGCATCGACGCGGGCGCCGAGCTCGGCGCCACGCGTCTCTACCTCGAAACAAACTCCGGCCTGGGCCCCGCGCTGGGTCTCTACCGCGCCATGGGTTTCCGCGATCTCGCGCCTATGGAGACCCCGTACGCGCGCGCCGACGTCTTCATGGAGCGTCCCTACTAGAGGCTCGCCTGCATCCCGTAGAGCCGTGCATAGGGCCCGCCCGCGGCGATCAGCGCCTCGTGCTGACCCTGTTCGGCTATGCCGTCCTCGGTCAGCACGACGATCCGGTCGGCGTTGCGCACCGTCGACAGGCGGTGGGCGATGACCAGGGTCGTCCGGGACTGCGCCAGATCGGCCAGCGCCTTCTGAACCGCCTGCTCGCTCTCGTTGTCGAGTGCGCTCGTGGCCTCGTCGAAGATCAGGATCGGCGGGTCCTTGAGGAACGCTCGGGCGATGGTGAGGCGCTGCTTCTGACCGCCCGAGAGGCGCACGCCGCGCTGGCCGATGTCGGTGTCGTAGCCCTCGGGCAGGGCCATGACAAAATCGTGGGCGAGGGCGCGGCGGGCTGCGGCCTCGACGTCCGCGCGCGTGGCGTCCGGCCGGCCGTAGAGCAGGTTCTCCAGCACCGTGCCGGCGAACAGGTAGACGTCCTGTTGCACCACGCCGACATTGCGGCGGAGCGAAGCGAGGGTCAGGTCGCGGACGTCCTGCCCGTCGACGATCACCCGCCCTGCGGTGGCCTCGTAGAAGCGCGGGATCAGGGCGCAGAGCGTCGACTTGCCGACGCCGGAGGCGCCGACCAGGGCCACGAATTCGCCGGCGCGGATGTCGAGCGAGACCGAGCTCAGGACCGGCGGGCCTGCCGGGCGATAGGCGAAGCTCACGTCGCGCAGGCTGACGTCTCCCCGAGCGCGGCCGAGGTCGCGTGCGGCGGGCGCATCGACGATGTCGGGGCGGGTCTCCAGAACCTCCATGAACCGGGTGAAGCCGGTGTGCCCCTGCTGCCAGAGCCGCACGAAGTTCACGGTCCGCTGGATGGGGTCGATCAGGATGGCCACGCACAGCAGGAAGGTCAGCAGGTCGCCGACGCCGAGCCGGCCCTCGGCCACCCGCACCGCGCCTGCCACCACAACCGCCACGGTGAGCAGTTGGGCGAAGGCGGTCATGCCGACATAGAACAGGGCCTCGCTGCGGTATCCGGCGCGGCGGATGGCGAGGAAGCGGGTGTTCTCGGCCTCGAACCGGCGCGTCTCGATCGCCTCGTTGGCGAACGACTTCACCACCCGGATCCCGGAGAGGGAGTCCTCCACCCGCTCGTTGATGGCGCCGATCTGCGCCTTGCCCTGCCTGAGGGTCGCGGCCATCCGCCGGTTGAAGTGCAGGGCGTAGAGGGCGGCGAACGGGAAGGCGGCCAGGATCGCCAGGGTCAGGCCCGGATCCAGCCAGCCGAGGATGGCCGCCGCTCCGGCGAACTTCAGGACCGAGATGGCCAGGTCCTCCGGTCCGTGGTGGCAGAGCTCGCCGATGGCGAACAGGTCGTTGGTGATCCGGCTCATGAGCTGGCCGACCCGCTCGCGGTCGTAGAAGCTGAACGAGAGCTTCTGGAGGTGCTCGAAGAGCTCGCGGCGCATGGCGCCCTCGATCTTCGCGCCCATGACGTGGCCCTGGTAGTCGACGAAGACAGTGCACAGCGCCTGGATGGCGACCAGCGTTAGCATCGCCGCGCCCATCAGCAGGATCGGCGCCGTGGCGTCGGCGCCGTGGCGTCGGCGCCGTTCAGCTCGCCCAGCCGGCGGGTGATCCAGCTGGCGCAGACCGGCAGGGCCAGGGCCGTTCCGGCCACGACGATGGCGCAGAAGAGGTCCGCCGCGAGCAGCGGCAGGTGGGGCCGATAGTAGGTGAGGAACTTGCGGAGGCGGCGACGGGCCGCCAGTTGCGAGGCGCTATGGTCGGCGCGCGCCTCCAGGGATCGCGAATGCATGCGAGGTCATGTCCTGATGACGGGGAAGGGCTCCTTTCCGGTGGGACATGAAGGTCTGCATCGCGCGCTCCTGAGCCGGAGGGTTCGTGAAGCGGTCAGCATGACGCCGTTCCACCACCCGTGCAACGCGAACTTCACGGGCGCGTGATCAATGGCAGTAGTTGCGAATGACTCGCAACAAGAATAGGTTCGGCGGACTGGAGATGCCGATGACTCAGCCCTGCGATCGCCCTGCGCGCGCCACCGACCTGCTTCCGCCCGATGCGCTGACCCATGGGGAGCGCCTGTTGATCCGGACCATCCGGCTGCTGGCGCTGGCCGCGCCCTGCCATAGCCTGAAGGGTCTTTTCGAGCAGGCCTGCGGCTGCTCGGGGCATGAGGCCTATCGGCTGCTGGAGGTGTTCCTGCAGCAGTTGGGCGCCCGGGGCCGGCGGCGGCTGGCGCTGTCCGTTCCGGCTGACCCGCGCATCTCCGGGGACGAGGCGATGATCCTCGACGCGTTCGGCTGCGCCCAGGCCGAGGACTATCGATCGTTGGACGAGCGGCTGGCGGGACTGCTTGGGGTCGAGCCGCCGCCGGCGCTGGGCGCGGCGGCCTGCCTGGTGGCACAGGCGCTGGCGATGCACGGTCTGCTGGTGCGGGCGCGACCGTCGCCGGCGGATGCGTTCCGCTGGGCCGCAGAGTAGAGCCCGATCAGCTCTGGGCGGCGAGCACCACGCCTAGGAGTACGGCGGTCCAGTGCGCGGCCGCGGCGGCCACCACGTGGCCGTGCCAGATGGCGCGCGAGAACTTCAGCCGCTTGTTCACGTAGAAGATCACGCCGGTGGAGTAGAGGACGCCGCCGGTGACCAGCAGCGCCATGGCGTACCAGGCGAGGTTGTCGATCATCGGCTTCAGCGCGACGACCACCAGCCAGCCGAGCGCCAGATAGACGACCACCCAGAACTTGCGGTCGATGCCGGTGAGGAACAGCTTGCCCAGGGCGCCCAGGCCCGCGATCGACCATACCGCCGCCGTCATGCCCCAGCCCCAGGCGCCGGGAAGGTTGATGGTGAAGGGCGTGTACGACCCGGCGATCATCAGGAAGATGCCGGCGTGGTCCAGCCGCCGCAGGACCGGCCGATACTGGGGCTTGGCGAAGTTGTAGGCGGTGGAGAAGGCCAGCATGGCGATGACGCCGGCGGCGTAGATCGAGACGCCGACGACCTGGCTGATCCGCCCGCCCATCACCGCCAGGGTCAGCAGCACGATCCCGCCTACCAGCGCCAGGGTCAGGCCCATCACATGCACCACGAGGTCGGCGCACTTGGCGGCGGGCGTGGGATAGTGGCGAGGCGGATAGGGCTTGGCGGGCTCTGTCATGGCGCATTTGTACTGCGGCCTTGCGACAACGGTAAGGCGCCATGAAGTCGCCGGGAGCCTCGCCCTGGCCGGCCCGATCCTTGCCGGTCTTGACCCGCCGGTCGGCGCCGTGGAACCCCTGTGCCGTCGAGGGGAACGATGGGCGATCGAGACATCCTGGGCGCGCTGGCCGCGCTGGTGGCCGAGCGCGCGGCCGCGGGCGGCGCGGGCGCCTTTCTGGTCGGCATGGCCGGCGGCGTGGCCGTGGGCAAGAGCACCCTGGCCCAGGCGCTGGCTGGGCGGCTGGTCGCCGACACGGCGGTACAGATCGTGCCCACCGACGGCTTCCTGCGGCCCAACGCCGAGCTGGCGGCCGCCGACCTGATCCGTCGAAAGGGCTTTCCCGAGACCTACGACGCCGACGCCTTCGCTTGCTTCCTCGCCGACCTGTCGGCAGGGCGTCGCGCGACCATGCCGGTCTATTCCCACGTGACCTACGACATCGTGCCGGGCGAGACGCGACCGGTGGACGCGACCGGCGTGGTCATCGTTGAAGGGATCAACGTCCTGCAGTCACCCGAGGCGCGGGCCTGCTTCGGCCTGACCGTCTATATCGACGCCGAGGTGGAGGACATGCACGCATGGTACCTGCGCCGGCTGGAGCAGATGGTCGCGAACGAACCGGCCAGCCTGATCGCCCAGATCCGGGATCCGGCCCAGCGTCTGGCCATCGTCGAGGCCGCCTGGCGCGACATCAACCTCGTCAACCTGACCCGCCATATTGCGCCCGCCGCGGTCCATGCGGACGTGGTGGTCCGCAAGTCGGCGGACCACAGCCTCATCGGGCTGGAGCTGAGATAGTTCCTCCCCAGAGGGGGAGCAACTTGCGTCCGGGATCGCCTACTCTTCCTTCGCGCGCTTCTTGCGGAAGCTCGGGTTCAGGACCTTCTTGCGCAGACGGATCGACTTCGGGGTCACCTCCACCAGCTCGTCCTCCTCGATGTAGGCGATGGCCTGCTCGAGGGTCAGGCGGCGGGGCGGGGTCAGGCGCACGGCCTCGTCCTTGCCCGAGGCGCGGACGTTGGTGAGCTGCTTGGCCTTCATCGGATTGACGTCGAGGTCGTCCGAGCGGCTGTTCTCGCCGATGATCATGCCCTGGTAGGTCTTCTCGCCGGCGCCGACGAACATCGTGCCGCGCTCCTCGAGGTTCCACAGCGCATAGGCCGCGGTCTCGCCGTCGGAGTTGGAGACCAGTACGCCCTTGCGGCCGGCGTCGATGGCGCCCTTGTAGGGCTCGTAGTGGCTGAACACGCGGTTCAGCACGCCCGAGCCGCGGGTGTCGGTCAGGAACTCGCCCTGGTAGCCGATCAGCGAGCGCGACGGGCACATCAGGCTGATGCGGGTCTTGCCCGCGCCCGACGGGCCCATGTCCTTCAGTTCGGCTTTCCGGGCCGAGAGCTTCTCGATCACGATGCCGGTGAACTCGTCGTCCACGTCGATCATCACGTCCTCGATCGGCTCCAGGCGCTCTCCGGTCTCGGGATCGGTCTGGAAGACCACCCGCGGACGGCTGATGGAGACCTCGAAGCCCTCGCGGCGCATGCCTTCGATCAGCACGCCGAGCTGCAGTTCGCCGCGGCCGGCGACCTCGAAGGCGTCCTTCTCGGACGTTTCGGTGACGCGGATGGCGACGTTGGATTCGGCTTCCTTCAGCAGGCGCGCGGCGATGACGCGGCTCTGCACCTTGTCGCCTTCGCGCCCGGCCAGAGGGCTGTCGTTCACCGACACGGTCATCGAGATGGTCGGCGGGTCGATCGGCTGGGCCGGCAGGGCTTCGTTGACCTCGAGGGCGCACAGGGTGTCGGCCACGGTGGCCTTCGACAGGCCCGCAATGGCGACGATGTCGCCGGCCTCGGCGCCGCCGTCGATCGGCTGACGCTTCAGGCCGCGGAAGGCCAGCACCTTGGTGATCCGGCCGCGCTCGATCTCCTTGCCGTCGCGCGACAGGGCCTTGATGGCGAGGCCGGGCACAGCCTTGCCGGCTTCGATGCGGCCGGTGAGCAGGCGGCCCAGGAACGGGTCGCTCTCGATCAGCACCGACAGCATCTGGAACGGCTCGTCCTTGCGCGCCTCGGCCTTCGGCGCCGGCACGTGGTCGACGATCAGGTCAAAGAGGGGCGCGAGGTTGTCGTTCGGCTTGGCCATGTCGAGCGTGGCCCAGCCGTTCTTGCCGCTGGCGTAGATGTGCGGGAAGTCGAGCTGCTCGTCCGTCGCGCCCATGGCGGCGAAGAGGTCGAAGGCCTCGTTCAGCACGCGGTCGGGGTCGGCGTGGGGGCGGTCCACCTTGTTGAGGCAGAGGATCGGGCGCAGGCCCATCTTCAGCGCCTTGCCCAGCACGAACTTCGTCTGGGGCATGACGCCTTCCTCGGCGTCCACGAGCAGGACGCAGCCGTCCACCATGCCGAGGATCCGCTCCACCTCGCCGCCGAAGTCGGCGTGGCCGGGCGTGTCGATGATGTTGATGCGGGTCTCGCCGGCCTTGCCGTTCCAGAGCACCGAGGTGCACTTGGCCAGGATGGTGATGCCGCGCTCGCGCTCCTGGTCGTTGGAGTCCATGGCGCGCTCGACCGTCGCCTCGTTGGCTCGGAAGACGCCGGACTGGGCCAGAAGCTGGTCCACCAGCGTGGTCTTGCCGTGGTCGACGTGGGCGATGATGGCGATATTTCGGAGCGACATGGTGCGGGCAGACTCGTTCAGAGGGCGCGCGCTTGTAGGCGAAGCCGGGCCTCCCGCATAGGGCATTGTGCGCTGCACATAAGAACGCGGCGATTTGACGTAAGGTTATCGGCGATTACTGGGGAATTTCGGCCCCTGCCGTGACGTAAGCGCGAAAAATTTCTGCGACGGGGTTGCAACTTTGTGCGCTGCACAGTAGCTTCAGGGTTGTGAGGCGTCGCTGACGCCTTTGCCCTTCTGGGCGTTTCCTCCCTAATGAAACTGCCGCGCTCGACAGCGCGGCATTTTTTTTGGCCCTGGGCGGCCGGCTCCAGCCGATCCGAACATGCGCCCGTAGAGCTGTCGGCCGTGCGTCGCTCAGGCCGCGTCGGTCACGCCGAGGGCCAGGTGGCGTGCGATCTCGGTCACCAGCTGGACGCCGTCGATGGGCTTGGCGACCTTGCCGTCGAACCCCCGCGTGGCCTGTTCGCCGAACCGTTCGAGGTCGTGGTCGGCCGTGAACGCCAGGATGGGAACGCCTCGGTTCGGGCCAGGCTGGGTGCGGATCTTCAGCGTGGCGTCGGGGCCGTCCAGGTTCGGCATTCGGATGTCCATGAGGATGATGTCGTAAGGCAGCGCCTGGGCGGCGGCGACGGCCTCCGCGCCATCGGCGACCTCGGTCACCTCCATCCCGATGGACGAGAGCAGGGCCCTCACGAGCTCGCGGTTGACGGGGTTGTCGTC
>JBKOYY010000178.1:0-30826 GCA_046725615.1 Pseudomonadota bacterium | reverse complement strand
GCCTCGGCGCGGGCGCGCTCCTCGCGGGCGCGGCGCTCGGCGTCCTCTTGCGCCTGGCGGGCGCGGGCGGCTTCGAGCACCCGCTGGCGGGCGGCGCGTTCCTCGGCCGAAAGGCCGTCGTTCGGCGCGGCGGGGCGTTGGCCCTGCGGCGGAGCGGCGGGGCGCTGCGGTTCGAACACGCGACGTTCGGCGTTCGACGGCGCGGCCAGATTGCCCGCCGGCGCGCCGTGCGGCCGGGACCGCTTGGTCTCGACGACCACCGTCTTCGTCCGGCCGTGGCTGAAGCTCTGCTTCACGGTGCCCGAGCTGACCGACCCGCCGGTGCGGGGCTTCAGGGTCAGGGGCTTCCGGCCGTTGTTGTTCTCGTCGCTCATTCGCTCGCTTTACTCATCGACCGGGCGGATCCCGGCCTCATCCATCAACATCGAAGGGCGGAAAGCCTCACGGCTCCCGCTTGGCCTCGACAGGCTCCTCGCGCCAATCCTCAGGAAGGAGCGGACTAAACCCTTCCAGGCGGCGGACATCCTCGGCCCAACGCCCGGCGGCTCGCCCCGCAAGGAAGGCGGTGTGTATCACATTCTCCAGCCCCAAGGCCAAACCCAATTCGGCCGACGTAAAGACGCCAACCACGCCGGGTGGGGGAGACTGCCTGCGGGCAAGTGACAGGATCTTGCGCCGACCGTCCGCGGCGCCATCGGACGCCTCGATCAGCCAGGCGGCCTTGCCCGTCTGTATTGCGGAGGAAACCTTCTCGAATCCGGAGGTAAGGTCGCCGGCGCGCCGTGCAAGTCCCAGGCCCGACAAAAGCCGGGCGCGCAGCAGCCGCTCCACCTGGTCGGCGAGGTCGGGTGCGGCCTTCAGCGGCGCCTTGGCCGAGCGGGCGAAGTGGCCCTTCTTTGCCGCCGTGGCGACCGAAACGCGATCGGCGGCGACCCAGACGCCCCGCCCCGGCAGCTTGCGCGCCAGGTCCGGGACGACCTCGCCCGCCGGCCCCGCCACGAAGCGGATCAGCCGCGCCTCCTCCATCACCTCGCCCGAGACGACGTCGCGCCGCTCGCGGGACGCCTCGGCGAGGGTGGTGTGGGCCTTAGCGGCTGAGTTCTCCATGGCGGGTCACCTCTCCGACCCTTAGGCGTCTTGGGCTTCGCCGGCGGCTTCCGCCGCGGCGAGGTCTTCGTCGGTGGGCTCGACGGCTTCCGGCTCTTCGCTCGCCTCCGGCTCCGGCTCCTCGGGGGCCTCGACCCAGCCCATGGCGATCCGGGCGCGCATGATCAGGAGCTCGGCGTCAGCCGGGTCCAGACCGAAGCTCTCCAGGATGCCGGGCTCACGGACGCGCTCGCCGTTCTTGGACTCGAACCAGCCGCGCAGGTCGTCAGGCACCAGGCCGGCCAGGTCCTCGACCGACTTCACGTCGCCCTCGCCCAGGGCCACGGCCATCGGCAGGGTGACACCCTCGATCTCCAGCAGGCCGTCCTCGACGCCCAGTTCGCGACGCTTGGCGTCGTACTCGGCCGCTTCCTTGTCGAGGTATTCGCGGGCGCGGGTCTGGATCTCATCGGCGGTGTCTTCGTCGAAGCCCTCGATCGCGGCGACCTCGGAGGCGTCGACGTAGGCCACGTCCTCGACGGTGGCGAAGCCTTCCGTGACCAGCAGCTGCGCGATGACTTCGTCGACGTCCAGGGCTTCCTGGAACAGGGCCGTGCGCTCGGTGAACTCGCGCTGACGGCGCTCGCTCTCCTGGCTCTCGGTCATGATGTCGATCTGCCAACCGGTCAGTTGGCTGGCAAGACGGACGTTCTGGCCGCGGCGGCCGATGGCCAGGCTGAGCTGCTCGTCGGGGACGACCACTTCGACGCGTTCGTCCTCCTCGTCCATCACCACCTTCGACACCTCGGCCGGAGCCAGGGCGTTGACGATGAAGGTGGCCTCGTCGGGGCTCCACTGGATGATGTCGATCTTCTCGCCCTGCAGCTCGGCCACGACCGCCTGCACGCGCGAACCGCGCATCCCGACGCAGGCGCCGACGGGGTCGATCGAGCTGTCGTTGGAAATGACCGCCATCTTGGCGCGGCTGCCCGGATCGCGGGCCACGGCGCGAATTTCGATGACGCCGTCGTACACTTCCGGCACTTCCTGGGCGAACAGCTTGGCCATGAAGCCGCCGTGCGCGCGGCTCAGCAGGATCTGCGGACCCTTGGTCTCGCGCCGGACGTCGTAGATGTAGCAGCGGATCCGGTCGCCGATGTTGAAGTTTTCGCGCGGGATCGATTGGTCGCGGCGCATGATGCCTTCGCCACGACCCAGGTCGACCACGACGTTGCCGTACTCGACCCGCTTGACCGTGCCGTTGACGATCTCGCCCACACGGTCCTTGTACTCTTCATACTGGCGCTCGCGCTCGGCGTCGCGGACCTTGCCCATCACCACCTGGCGGGCCATCTGGGTCTGCACCCGGCCAAACTCGAACGGCGGCAGCAGCTCCTCGTAGACCTTGCCGACCGCCGCGTCCTTGTCGCGGCGCTTGGCGTCCGAGAGGCGCAGGATGCCCGGCGGCTCCTCGAACGGCAGTTCCTCGCCGGTCTCGGGATTGATCCCGCCGCCAAAGACGGCATCGTCGGCGACCACGGTCACCACGCGCTTGATCGTCGTCTCACCCGTCTTCGGGTCGATGTGCACGCGGATGTCGTGCTCGGCGCCGTAGCGCGAGCGCGCGCCCTTCTGGATCGCCTCTTCGATCGCCTCGATGACGATCTCCTTGTCGATCGACTTCTCACGGGCCACGGCCTCGGCGATCTGCAGGAGTTCAAGGCGGTTGGCGGAAATGCCCGTCACGCTCATGGGTCGTTCCTCTAGTCGGAAGTCTGTTGGTCTTCGGCCGCGAGACGGGCGGCGCGGGTTTCGGCGCCCTTCTTCATCAGCTCGTCGTTCAGCACCAGCTTGGCGTCGATGATCCAGGCGAAGGGCACCAGGGCGGTCTCGTCCTCGCCTTCGAGGTCGATGGCCACCTGGCCGTCCTCCACGCCCGCCAGCACGCCGCGGAACCGCTTGCGGCCCTCGGCCAGGCGGTCCAGCTCGATCCGCGCCTCGTAGCCCTCGAAGGCCTCGAAGTCCTCCAGCCGCGTCAGCGGCCGGTCGATCCCCGGCGAGGAAACCTCAAGGACATATTCCCCGGCGATCGGGTCGGCGGCGTCCAGCACCTCGGAGATCGCGCGCGACAGGCGGGCGCAGTCCTCGACGTTCATGTCGCGGTCGGAGGGGCGCTCGGCCATCACCTGCAGCTTGCGCCGCTCGGCGCCGCCCATGAGCCGCAGCCGCACGATGTCGTAGCCCGTGGCCTCGGCCACCGGGTCGAGCATCTCGATCAGCTTCAGGTCTTCCGCGGTCTTCCCACGCATGGGAACCCTGGCCTCCGGCAAAGAAAAAAGCGGTCGGGCCGGAGCCCGCCGCTTGAAAGCGCAATCCAGCGCTATCAGCGATGTTGCAGGGACATATAGCGGCTGCCGAAGGAATTGTCACGGGGCGCCGCGCCCGCCCTTTACTCCGCCCCTTCGGCGCCCCTACAGAGCCCCACCTTCTGTGTGTCTCAGGAAGAACCTCCCCATGGACCTCTCCAAGATCCCCGTCGGCGAGAACCCGCCGTACGACGTGAACGCCGTTATCGAGATCCCGCAGGGCGGGGAGCCGGTGAAGTATGAGCTGGACAAGGAGTCCGGCGCGATCTTCGTCGACCGCTTCCTGCACACCGCGATGTTCTACCCGGGCAACTACGGCTTCATCCCGCACACCCTGGCCGACGACGGCGATCCGATGGACATCATCGTGGTCGGACCGACCCCGGTCGTGCCGGGCGCCATCATCCGGGCCCGTCCGGTCGGCGCGCTGATCATGCGCGACGAGGCCGGCGGCGACGAGAAGATCCTGGCGGTGCCGGTGGACAAGCTGCACCCGTTCTACGTGGGCGTGGACTCCTGGCGCTCGCTGCCGGCGATCCTGACCGAGCAAATCGCCCACTTCTTCAAGCACTACAAAGATCTGGAGAAGGGAAAGTCGGTCGAGATCGTCCGCTGGGCCGACGCCGCCGAGGCGGCCGAGCTCATCAAGGAATCGATCGAGCGCTACAACGCCAAGGCCGACTGACGGACCCGGCTCCCTCTCCGGAGGGAGCCGCTATCCCCTGACGAAATCCAGGAACACCGGCGCGCAGTCGCCGAGACGCTTTTCCTCGTAGCGCGTGGTGACGTGGTCGGCGGGCGGGATGCGCCAGTCGTCGGCGCGGCCGGCCGTCCAGCGGAAGGCGGGGTCCGCGCTGATCCGCTCCAGCGCCCAGTCCACGTAGTCGGCCCAGTCGCTGGCGAAGCGCAGCGACCCGCCCGGCTTCAGCACCCGCGCCAGCTCGGCCACCGTGTCGGCCTGCACCAGGCGGCGCTTGTGATGTCGCGCCTTGGGCCAGGGATCCGGGAACAGGATGAACACCCGCGCCACACTGGCGTCCGGCAGGCGCGCGATCAGCTCGCGCACGTCGCCATCGTGGATCCGGACGTTGGCGAGGCTCTGCTCCTCCACATGACGCACCGCGCTGGCGACGCCGTTGGTGAAAGGCTCGGCGCCGAGGATCAGCACGTCGGGATGGCGGGCGGCCTGGGCGGCCATGTGCTCGCCGCCGCCGAAGCCGATCTCCAGCCAGGTCTCTCGCGCGCCCGGCATCAGGGCGGCCGGGTCCACCGGGCCCGGCGGCACGCGCAGCTCGGGCAGGCGGGTCTCCATCAGCGCGGCCTGGCGCGGCTTGATCGGCCGCGACTTCAGCCGTCCGAAGGAGCGCAGCGGCGGGTGCTGTTCGGTCATTCGCTCAGTGTCCGGGGGTGAGCCGGAACGTCAACGCCGGCGCACTGATGCCAGGCGCCGGCGTGCGGGGTCCCCGGGACGAGCCCGAGGATGACGTTCGATCGGATCAGGCCAGCTTGCGCAGCTCGTCGGCCAGGTCGGTCCGCTCCCACGAGAAGCCGCCCTCGTTGTCGGGCTGGCGGCCGAAGTGGCCGTACGCCGCGGTGCGGGCGTAGACGGGGCGGTTGAGCTGCAGGTGCTCGCGGATCGCCCGCGGGGTGGCGCCGCCGATCATCTCGGGCAGGGCCAGCTCCAGCTTGGCCGGGTCGATCTCGCCCGTGCCGTGGGTGTCCACGTAGAACGACAGCGGCTCGGCCACGCCGATCGCGTAGCTGATCTGGATGGTGCACTTCTTGGCCAGGCCCGCGGCAACCACGTTCTTGGCCAGGTAGCGGCAGGCGTAGGCGGCCGAACGGTCCACCTTCGTCGGGTCCTTGCCCGAGAACGCGCCGCCGCCGTGCGGAGCCGCGCCGCCGTAGGTGTCGACGATGATCTTGCGGCCGGTCAGGCCGGCGTCGCCGTCGGGACCGCCGATCTCGAAGCGGCCGGTCGGATTGACCAGCCACTTGGTCTTCTTGCTGATCAGGCCTGCCGGGATGACCTGCTCGATCAGCGGCTGGATCACGCCCTGCAGGCGCTTGGAGTTCACCGTCTGCAGACCGATGCGCTTCTTGTGCTGATGCGAGACGACGATCTTCAGGATCTCGACCGGCTGGCCGTTCTCGTAGCGGATCGTGACCTGGCTCTTGGCGTCGGGCTCCAGCACCGGGCACTCGCCCGAGTGGCGGGCCTCGGCCAGGCGCTTCAGGATGTTGTGCGAGTACTGCAGCGTGGCCGGCATGAACTCCGGCGTCTCGTCGCAGGCGTAGCCGAACATGATGCCCTGGTCGCCGGCGCCCTCGTCCTTCTTCTCGGTGGCGTCAACGCCCTGGGCAATGTGCGCCGACTGCTCGTGCAGGTGGCAGGCGTACTTGGCCTTGGCCCAGTGGAAGCCCTTCTGCTCGTAGCCGATGTCCTTGATCGCCTCGCGGACCTTGGGCTCCAGCGAGCGGACGATCTCCTTGGTCATGGCCTTGTTCTCGGCCTTGGAGGCGCCCGGCTTGCCGGCGCGGACTTCGCCGGCGAGGACGATGCGGTTCGTCGTCACCAGGGTCTCGCAGGCCACCCGGGCCTCCGGCTCGGCGCTCAGGAACGCGTCGACGACGGTGTCCGAAATGCGGTCGGCGACCTTGTCCGGATGGCCTTCGGACACGCTTTCGCTGGTGAAGATGTAGCTGGAACGGCTCAAGACTGGGCTCCGAAATGGGTCGATGGGCGCGGCGGCCTGCAATCTGCGGGCCAGCCTATAAAGAAATCCTTATATGAAGCCAAGCGGCGTCAGCCGGCGTCGGGGCGGACGGGGCGACGACGACGCCCGGCCAGCCAGGCCGCCGCGGACACGACCAGCATCCCGGCGAACGACGCCTCGCCCCAGCGGCTGTACGGCGTGGGGGGCGCCGCGGATGGCAGCGCCACGTCGATCACACCGAATTCTCCGAGCCCCAGCCGCTTGCCAGGCAACGTCCGGCCCTCGGGATCGATCACCGCCGAGACGCCCGTGGGCGTGGCCCGAACCATCGGCAGGCCCTGCTCGATGGCGCGATAGCTGGCGATGTTCAGATGTTGCCAGGGGCCGCTGGTGCGGCCGAACCAGGCGTCGTTGGATACATTGAGCAGCCAGGCCGGACGGACGCCGTCGCCGCCGAAACCGGGGAACAGCGCCTCGTAGCAGATCAGCGCCTGCAGCGGCGGCACGCCACGCGCTGTCAGCGGCCGGGGCGGGGGGCCCGCGGTGAAGTCGTCCGGCATATGGACCAGGGCGCGGATGCCGAGCCGGCCGGCCAGGTCGCCCAGCGGCATGAACTCGCCGAACGGCACCAGCCGGTGCTTGTCGTAGACGCCGGTCACCCGCAGCGCCGCGTCCTCGCGCCGGAACGCCACCAGGGTGTTGAAATAGCGATAGTCCCCTGCGCCATCGGGCTCGGCGCGGTTGGCCCCCATCATCAGGGTCTGGCCGGGCTGCAAGGCGTCGCGCAGCCGCGGCGCATAGGGCGAGCCGGGCGCCACCAACTCGTCGATCACCGCCGGCAGGGCGCCCTCGGGCCAGATCACGATGTCAGGCGCCCGCCCCTTTGCCGGCCGCGTCGTGAGGTCGACGTAGGCGTCGAAGACCAGGCCCAGGTTCTCGGGCTTCCACTTGTCCTTCTGGTCGATGTTGGCCTGCACGATACGCAACATCGGGGCGCTGGACGCCACGAGCGGCCGCGGCGCCGCGGCGAGCCGTCCCGCGCCGCCGGCGTAGAGCGCCGTGAGGCCAATCCCGGCGGCGACGACGACACCCGCCTGGGCCAGTCGCCGGACCGGCAGCATCAGGACGGCCGGCGCCGCCGCCAGCGCCAGGGTGATCCATGTCAGGCCATAGGCGCCGACCAGGGCTGCGGCCTGGGACGGGGCGCTGCCGGCGCGCCAGCTCTCGCCGACCAGGTTCCACGGGAATCCGGTGAGCACATGGCCGCGCAGCCACTCGGCGGCGGCGAACACGCCGGCGAAAACCAGCGGCTTCCAGGCGCTGCGTGGCCGCAGCGCGCGGTAGGCCAGCCCTGCGGCCCCCCAGAACAGGGCGAGGCCGCCGCCCATCAGCACCACAGCGAAGGGGGCCATCCACCCGTGGATCTCGGGCTCGACCAGGAAGGGCTCGGCGATCCACCAGGTGGAGAGGCCGAAATAGCCCAGGCCCGCCAGCCACCCGAGACCGAAGGCCGAGCGCAGGGGCCTGTCCGCCTGGATCGTCTCCAGCCGCAGCAGGATCACCGCATAGCCCAGCAGGCCGACGATCAGGCCGAACGGCGGATGGGCCAGCCCGGCGGCCAAGCCGGCCAGCAGGGCGGTGGCCGGGGCATACCAGCGCGGGCGGGCCACTCAGGCCTCGGCGCGGAGTTCTGCCGCCGGTGCGCGGCGCACGCGCACGCGCTTCACGCGGCGAGGGTCGGCGGCCAGCACTTCAAACAGGTAGCCGTCGGGGTGCTGGATCAGCTCGCGCTTCTGCGGCACGCGGCCGGCCAGGGCGTTCACCAGGCCGGCGACCGTGTCGATCTCCTCGTCCAGGTCCGCAGGCGCGAGGTCGGCGCCGTCGCCGATCGCGGCCTCCAGCTCCTCCAGCGGCGCGCGGCCGTCGACAATCCAGCCGTCGTCGTCCGCCAGGATCGGGGTGTAGGCCAGATCGCCCGCCTCGTCGTGCTCGTCATCGATCTCGCCGACCAGCGTCTCCAGCAGGTCTTCAAGCGTCACCAGGCCGTCGACCCCGCCGAACTCGTCGATCACCAAGGCCATGTGGATGCGCTTGGCGCGCATGGTGGTGAGCAGCCGGGCGGCCGGCATCGAGGGCGGCGCGTACAGCACCTCGCGCACCAGGTTGCGACGACCGCTCAGCACGTGGTCGTCGGGCTTGGCCTGGCGAGACTTGGCGGCCAGCAGCTTGAAGATGTCCTTCACGTGGACGACGCCCACCGGCTCGTCCAGCGTCTCCTTGTAGACCGGCATCCGGCTGTGCTCGGCCTCAACGAACCGGGCCACCACCTCGGCGAAGGTGCAGCTCCGCTCGATGGCGACGATGTCCGCGCGCGGCTTCATCACGTCCTCGACGCGCAGGTCCTCGAACGCCCGGGCATGGCTGACGAGGTCGCCCCCGCCCTCTGCGCCCTGTTCGGGAAGCTCGTCCGCGGCCGCCTCGGCGGTGCGCCGGAACAGGTCGAACAGTCCCATGAGCCCGCGCCGCTCTCGGCCCGGGCTCCGTCGACTGGGAGGTTCAGAGTCGATCATGGTCTCCTTCACCGGTCGCATAGGGGTCAGGGACCCCCAGACCGGCCAGCACCGCACGCTCGAGGCTCTCCATGGCCTCGGCCTCATCATCGCCGATGTGATCGTATCCGAGAAGATGCAGAACGCCATGCGCCACCAGATGCTGCAGGTGGTGCGCCAGCGGCTTGCCCTGCTCCGCCGCCTCGCGGGCGCAGACGCCGTACGCCAGGGCGATGTCGCCGAGGTGGAACTCGGGATTCCGGGGGGCGGGAAAAGACAGTACGTTCGTCGGACCATCCTTGTGTCTGAAACGTGCGTTCAGCTCGTGGACCGCCGCGTCGTCGGTCAGCAGGATGGTGACGCCCTCATGCGCCGCGCCCTCGGCGTCGAGCGTCGCCAGGGCCGCGCCCCGCGCCAGCATCTCGGCCTGCGGCAGCGCCGCCGTCCAGGCCTCGTCCTCGATCTCGACGTCGATCACACCGTGCGCCCGCGCCGGGCCGCATCGGCGTCGTAGGCGCGCACGATCCGCTCCACGAGCGGATGGCGGACCACGTCCTCCGCGGCGAACCGCACCACCCCGATGCCCTTCACGTCCTCCAGCAGGCCGACGGCGTGCGCCAGGCCGGAGTCGGCCGGGTTCGGCAGGTCGATCTGGGTGGGGTCGCCCGTCACCGCCATGCGCGAGCCTTCGCCGAGGCGGGTCAGCACCATCTTCATCTGCGCCCGGCTGGCGTTCTGCGCCTCGTCGACGATGACGAAGGCGTGGCTTAGCGTACGGCCGCGCAGGAAGGCTATCGGCGCCACTTCGATCTCCCCCTTCTCCCGGCGGCGGCGAAGCTGTTCGGCGCCGAGGATGTCGGTCAGCGCCTCCCAGACCGGCGCCATGTAGGGGTCGACCTTCTCGTTCATGTCGCCGGGCAGGAAGCCGAGGCGTTCGCCGGCCTCGACGGCCGGGCGCGAGACGATCAGCCGGTCGACAGCGCCGCGCAGCAGCATCCCGGCGCCGTGCGCCACGGCGAGGAAGGTCTTGCCGGTGCCGGCCGGACCGAGGCCGAACACCAGCTCGCAGTCGGCCAGCGCCTCGAGGTAGCGGGCCTGGGTGCGGGTCTTCGGCGCGACCTGGCCGCGACGGCCCACAGGCAGAGTCCCGCCGGCCGAACCACCTGCGCCGCCCCCCGTGCGGGCCTCGCCGATGGCGACCCGGATGTCGGCCTCGCTGATCTCCAGCCCCTGGTCGGCGCGGGCCGCGACCGACTGGATCGCCTTCTTGGCCTGTCCGCGCGACCTGGCGTCGCCCGACAGCGAGACGCCGCCGCCGGGGGTCTCCATGAGCACCCCGAAGGCGTCCTCGATCAGCGCCGCATGGCGGCTGCCGGCGCCCGAGACCGCACGGACGGCGGCGTCGGACAGGGCGATGAATTCAGGCGCTCGGCTCACGCCGTCTCCAGTTCCAGTACGCCCGCCAGGCTGTTGCGGGCGGCGCTATCGATCCTCACTGGAACGATCTGGCCCAGCATCCGCTCCGGCGCCGTGACGTGAACGGCCTGAAGGTAGGGGCTCTTGCCCACGAGCTGTCCCGGATGGCGGCCGGCCTTCTCGAACAGCACCGGCAGGGTGCGGCCCACCTGGGCGGCGTTGAAGGCCTGCTGCTGCTCGTCGATCAGCGCCTGCAGACGCTGCAACCGCTCGTCCTTCACCGCCTCGGGCACCTGGCCCGGCATGGCGGCGGCGGGCGTGCCCGGCCGGCGGGAATACTTGAACGAGAAGGCGCCGGCGTAGCCCACCTCGCGGATGAGCTGCAGGGTCGCCTCGAAGTCGGCGTCGCGCTCGCCGGGGAAACCGACGATGAAATCGCCACTGAGGGCGATGTCGGGCCGCGCCGCGCGGATCCGCTCCACGAGCCGAAGGTAGCTCTCGGCCGTGTGGGCCCGGTTCATGGCCTTCAGCACCTTGTCCGATCCCGCCTGCACGGGCAGGTGCAGGTAGGGCATCAGCGCCTCGACCTCGGCGTGCGCGGCGATCAGGGCGTCGTCCATGTCGCGCGGATGGCTGGTGGTGTAGCGGATGCGGTCCAGCCCCTCGATCTGCGCCAGCCGCCGGACCAGCGCCGCCAGGCCGCCGCCCTCCGGCATGTCGGGGCCGGCATAGGCATTGACGTTCTGGCCGAGCAGGGTGACCTCGCGCACGCCCTTGGCCGCGAGGGCCCTGGCCTCGGCCTCGATCGCCTCCGCTGGACGGCTCCACTCTCCGCCCCGGGTGTAGGGCACGACGCAGAAGGTGCAGAACTTGTCGCAGCCCTCCTGCACCGTGAGGAAGGCCGACACGCCGGTCGGACGCCGCTCGGTCGACAGGGCGTCGAACTTCTCCTCGGGCGCGAAGTCGGCGGCCAGCCGCTCGCCGCGGGCGCGGTGGGCGCGGGCGATCAGCTCGGGGAGTTGGTGATAGGCCTGCGGCCCGACGACCAGGTCCACCGCCGGCTGCCGACGCATGATCTCCTCGCCCTCGGCCTGGGCGACGCAGCCGGCCACGGCGATGGTCATGCCGCCCGGACGATCCTGCTTCAGGCGCTTGAGCTGCCCCAGCTCGGAATAGACCTTCTCGGTCGCCTTCTCGCGGATGTGGCAGGTGTTCAGCACCACCAGGTCCGCCTCGGCCGGCTCGTCGGTCATGCCGTACCCCAGCGGCGCAAGGACATCGGCCATGCGCTCGCTGTCGTAGACGTTCATCTGACAGCCGTAGGTCTTGATGTAGAGGCGCTTCTGGGGCGCGGTCTCGGACATGGCCGGCGTTATGGGGTCGCGAAGGGGCCGGCGCAAGGCGGCAGGCGGCTTCCCTAGCGGGGCCGCAGCGCGGTAGACCAGCCCATGGCCCGCGCCCGCCAGCGACTTCGGTCCGTGCCCCGGGGCGTCTGGGTCCTGGGTTTCGTCTCGCTGTTCATGGACGTCTCGTCCGAGATGGTCCACGCCCTGATGCCCGCCCTGCTGGTCGGCACGCTGGGCGCCAGCGTCGCCCTGCTCGGCCTCATCGAGGGCGTGGCCGAGGCCACCGCCGCCGTGACGAAGGTGTTCTCGGGCTGGATCTCCGACCGGCTGGGACGACGCAAGCTGCTGGCCGTTATCGGCTACGGTCTCGCCGCGCTGACCAAGCCCGTGTTTCCCCTGGCCGCAACGCCGTTCGAGGTGATGGGCGCGCGGTTCCTGGACCGGATCGGCAAGGGAATCCGCGGCGCGCCGCGGGACGCCCTGGTGGCCGACATCACGCCGCCCGCGGTGCGCGGCCTCGCCTTCGGCGTACGCCAGGGCCTGGACACGGTCGGCGCCTTCCTCGGGCCGCTGCTGGCCATCGGGCTGATGCTGGCGCTGGCGGGCGACCTCCGGCAGGTGCTGGCCTGGGCGGTGGTCCCGGCCCTGATCGCCGTCGCCCTCCTGGTGCTGGGTCTGGAAGAGCCCGACCGGGCGCGGGCCGCGGACACCCCGCGTCCGCCCCCCATCCGCTGGTCCGACCTGAAGGGCCTGGACGCCGCCTTCTGGACCGTGGTCGCTGTCAGCGTGGTCTTCACCCTGGCCCGTTTCAGCGAGGCCTTCCTGATCCTGCGCGCCCAGGACGCAGGCTTGCCTCTCGCCTTCGCGCCGGCGGTCATGGCGGCGATGAACGTGGTCTATTCGCTGGTCTCGGCGCCGGCCGGCGGAGTCTCGGACCGGGTCGATCGCCGACTGCTGCTGCTGGCGGGCCTGGGGGTGCTGGTCCTGGCCGACCTGGCGCTGGCGTTCCTGGACAGCGTCGCCGGAGTGTTCCTGGGCGTCGCGCTGTGGGGACTGCACATGGGCCTGACCCAGGGCGTGCTCAACGCCATGGTCGCAGACGCCGCCCCCGAACGCCTGCGCGGCTCGGCCTTCGGGCTGTTCAACCTGGCCAGCGGGGTGACGATGCTGGCCTCCAGCGGCCTCGCCGGCCTTCTGTGGAGCCTGTACGGCCCGCCGACCACCTTCCTCGCCGGCGCGGGCTTCGCCCTGCTCGCCGCCCTTGGGCTGGGCGCCACCGTCCGCCGGCGGCGGGACGGCCCTGCGGCCTGACGGCGGCCTATTCCTCCAGCGGCATCCCGTAGAGTTCGAGCCGGTGGTCCACCAGCCGGTAGCCCAGCTTGCGGGCGATCGCCTCCTGCAGGGCCTCGATCTCGGCGTCCACGAACTCCACCACCTTGCCGGTCTTCATGTCGATCAGGTGGTCGTGGTGCTCGTCGGTGTGCTCCTCGTAGCGGGAGCGCCCGTCCCGGAAGTCGAGCCGGTCGATGATCCCCGCCTCCTCGAACAGGCGGACGGTGCGATAGACCGTGGCGATGGAGATATGCGGGTCGACCGCATGGGCGCGGCGGTGCAGCTCCTCCACGTCCGGGTGGTCACTGGCCGTCGAGAGCACGCGCGCGATCACGCGGCGCTGCTCGGTCATGCGCATGTTCTTCTCGAGGCAGAGCTTCTCGATGCGGTCCGACACGGGCCCCTCTCTCCGGTTTGCCGTCAGGATAGGTCTATTGGTCTGCGGACGTAAGGTCGAGACGCATCACCAGCGCGTCGGCCCGTCCCGCGGCGCCGCGGTCGTAGTAGCCCTTCCGCACGCCCGTCCGCCGAAATCCCAGGCCCTCGTACAACGCCACCGCGCCGGCGTTGTCGACGTCGACTTCGAGGAACACATCGCTCGCGCCGGCGGTCCGCGCCGCCCCGATGGCTGCGGTCATCAGCGCCAGGCCCACCCCCTGCCGCCGCGCCCAGGGGGCCACGCCCACGGTCAGGATCTCGGCCTCGCCACCCACCGCGCGGCAGATCAGGACGCCGGCCGGATCCTCGCCGCGCACGAGGAAGCCGAACACGCCGGCCGACTCCACCAGACCCTCGAAATCGCTCTCGTCCCACGGGGTGTCGAACGCCTGGGCGTGAACCGAGGCCATGGCCGGGGCGTCGTCGGGCGTTGCGACCGCCAGGGTCAGGGGCGCCGTCATCACGGGTCGCGCCCGCCCGGCAGCTTCGCGTCCGGCGCGCGAAGGTAGAGCGGCCGCAGCGGCGTCGGCGCGCGGGCCGCGGCCAGCCGGGCCACCTGACGGGCGTCGCAGCCTTCGGGCGTCAGAACGGCGGCCCCGGGCGCGACTTCGGCCAGCAATGGGCCGCCCGACCCGACCAGCGTCAGCGGCCGGCCCATGACCAGCTCCGCCAGCCGCGCGGCGGCGGTCCCCAGGGGCAACACGTCGGGCGCCATCAGCGGGTGGCCGTCCTCCAGGACCTGCAGATAGACCTGGTCCCGACGGGCGTCGATTACGGCCGCCACGAGCCCGGCCGCCTCGGCGGCCAGCGCCTCGAGGGACCCGACCCCGACGGCCGGGACGCCCAGCGCCGAGCCGAGCCCCTTGGCGAAGGCGACGCCGACCCGCAGGCCGGTGAAGGAGCCGGGGCCGACGGTGGCGCCGATCCGGTCCAGACGGTCGAAGGGAAGGCCCGCCTCGCGCATCACAGCCTGGGCCATCGGGGCCAGCCGCTCCTGGTGGCCCCGGGCCATCGCTTCGGAGGCGTGCGCGAGCACGGTCCCGCCGTCGAGCACGGCGACCGAGCAGGCGTTCAGGCAGGTGTCGAGCCCCAGGACGATCATCGCGCCCGGGGTAGCCGCTTCGGGCGCGTCGTCAAAGGGCCTGTTCGACCCGCGTCACTTCCGGGACGTAGTGCTTCAGCATGTTCTCGACGCCCTGCTTCAGGGTCGCCGACGAGGACGGGCAGCCCGAGCAGGCGCCGCGCATGTTCAGCCACACCACGCCGGTGTCGACATCGAAGCGGTTGAAGAGGATGTCGCCGCCGTCCTGCGCCACGGCCGGGCGGATGCGGGTGTCGAGCAGGTCTTTGATCTCGGCCACGATCTGCGCCACGTCACCCTCGTAGACGCCCTCGTCGTGGCCGCCGTCGGCCTCGCCGCCCTCGGCGATCAGCGGCCGGCCCGAGGTGAAGTGGTCCATGATCGCCGCCAGGATCGGAGCCTTCAGCAACGGCCAATCGACCGAGGCGTGCTTGCCCACGGTGATGAAGTCGGGACCGAAGAACACCCGGGTCACGCCGGTGATCGCGAACAGCTCCGCCGCCAGCGGCGAGGCCTGGGCGGCCTCGGGTTCGCGGAAGTCGCGCGTGCCTTCGCCCAGGACGGCCTTGCCGGGCAGGAACTTCAGGACTTCCGGGTTCGGGGTGGCTTCGGTCTGGATGAACATGCCGCAGATGTGGCCTCGCGGCGCCCGGCGCGCAAGCGCGGCGATGTCACGCCAGGTCGGCGATCTCGTCGTCGGTCAGGTCGCCCGGAACGATGGTGATCGGCACCTTGCGGCTGCCGAAGCGGACCCCGTCCTTGGCGATGGCGCTCACCAGGGGGCCGGGCCCGCCCCGACCGACGCCGGCGGCGAGCACCATGATCTTGATGTCCGGGTCCTCGCTCAGCACCTGCTTCAGCGCCGCGCGCACCGAGTCCGCCTCGACGATCAGGTACTCGGGCGCGAGGCCGGTCTCGGCCTGGACGTACTCGGCCGACTGCTGGAGCGAGGTTTCAGCCTCCTGCCGCTGCTGGCGGGCGATCTCCTCGCGCACGCCCGACCAGTGCTCGAACACCGCAGGCTCGATCACCCGCAGCAGCGCCACATAACCGCCGGTGGAGCGCGCCCGCCGGCAGGCGAAGCGCAGCGCAGCCGCGAACTCCGGGGAGTCGTCGGCCACCACCAGGAACTTGCGGCGGGTCGTCGTCATGCGCGGAACCTGCGCTGCAAGTCGCGTCGGGGCAAGCGCCGGAAGGGGCGGCGGCTCAGCCGCCCCAGAACCCGACCAGCTTCTTCACCTCGGCCATGGTCGGGGCCGCCAGCGCACGGGCCCGCGCGGCGCCCTCGGCCAGCACCCGGTCGATCTCGGCCGGATCGGCGAGCAGCCGCCGCATCTCGCCGCCGATCGGGGCCATGACCGACACGGCCAGGTCCGCCAGCTTCGGCTTGAAGGCGCCGAACCCCTGGCCGGCGAACTCCTTCAGCACGTCGGCCTCGGTGACGCCGGCGAGGGCGGCGTAGATGCCCACCAGGTTGCGCGCCTCGGCCCGGCCTTCCAGCCCCTCGGAGGTCTCGGGCAGCGGCTCGGCGTCGGTGCGCGCCTTGCGGACCTTCTGCGAGATGGCGTCGGCGTCGTCGGTCAGGTTGATGCGCGAATAGTCCGACGGGTCGGACTTGCTCATCTTGGCCGCGCCGTCGCGCAGGCTCATCACCCGCGCCCCGGGCCCCTGGGTCAGCGGCTCGGGCAGCGGGAAGAAGCCGGGCGCTTCGAAGTCGTTGTTAAACTTCTGGGCGATGTCGCGGGTCAGCTCCAGGTGCTGCTTCTGGTCCTCGCCCACCGGCACCTTGGTGGCCTTGTAGACGAGGATGTCGGCCGCCTGCAGCACCGGGTAGGTGTAGAGGCCGACGCTGGAGCGCTCCTTGTGCTTGCCGCTCTTCTCCTTGAACTGGGTCATCCGGTCGAGCCAGCCGAGGCGGGCGACGCAGTTGAACACCCAGGCCAGTTCGGCGTGCTCGGGCACCGCAGACTGGGCGAAGATGGTGGCGACCTTGGGATCGAGGCCCGTGGCGAGGTAGGCGGCGGCGATCTCGCGCACCTGGTCCTTCAGCTTCTTCGGGTCCTGCCACACGGTGATGGCGTGGTAGTCGGCCACGAAGATGAAGGTCGGGATCTCGTGCTGGAGGCGGGCGAACTTCGCCAGGGCGCCCAGGTAGTTGCCCAGGTGCAGGTCGCCCGAGGGCTGGACGCCGGAGAGCACGCGTTCGGGGCCCGTGTAGGGCGCGGGAGCTTGGTCGGTCATGATGGCTGGCTTCTCTAGGGAACGGACAGGCGGGCGTGAAGCCCGGTTCGCGGGATCAGGCGGTCAGCGCCATCGCCAAGTGTGGTGTCCGTAAGCCATGGCCGGCGGCATAGACCGCCGAGGGCTTCAGGACAAGTCCGCCGCAGCCGGCGCGGGATCGCCCTTGCGCCGCCGGAGCGCCGCCTTGAACTCCGCGGGCGTCACGCCGCCGAAGGCGAACAGCAGCGCGGGATAGAGCGCCAGCCCGGCCGCGCAGACGAGCAGGACCGAGACCTCCTTGACCCCGTGCGGCAGGACGCTCCCGACCACCGCCTCGATCTCGGGACGAAAGACGTTGGCGAGGAACATGGCGCCGCCGAGAACCACGCTGGCCAGGGCCACGCGCACGATCTTCGTCACCGCCCGCGGCGTCGGCCGCCAGACCCCACGGCGGGTCAGCGAGAACCACATCTGCAGCACGCTGATCCAGGCCGCGAGGCTGGTGGCGATGGCCACGCCCGAGAAGCCGATGGCGTAGAACAGGGCGACGCCCGCGCCGATGTTGACCGCCACCGAGATCAGGGAAAAGCGCATGGGCGTGCGGGTGTCCTGCCGGGCGAAGAACGCCGGCTGCAGGATCCGCAGCAGCACGAAGGCCGGCACGCCCCATCCGTAGTGGAACAGCAGCGCCCCGGTGGACCGGGCGTCGGCCAGGGTGAACTGGTCGCGGGTGAACAGGCCGTCGATCAGGTAGACCGGCAGGGCCATCAGGGCGGCCGCGGCCGGCAGGCTGAGCGCCAGGGCGAAGACGATTCCCTGGTCCATGGCGAGCTGGGCGTCGTCGTGGTCGTCCTTCTGCAGGGCCTGGGACAGGCGGGGCAGCAGGGCGACGCCGATGGCCACGCCCACCAGGCTCATCGGCAGCTGGTAGAGCCGGTCGGCGACGTTCATCCACACGCGCATGCCGGCGATCTGGGAGGCCAGGATGCCCGAGATGAAGATGTTGATCTGGGTGGCGCTGTTGGCGATCACCGTCGGGATCGCCAGCCTGACCAGCGACTTCATCTCGGGCGTCATCCGCGGGCGGATCAGCCGGACGCGCGCGCCGGTGCGGGCCGCGCCCCACCAGCAGATGCCCGCCTGGCCGATGCCCGAAACCACCACCGCGCCCGAGGCCCACCAGGCCGCCTGCACCGGGTCGGACTGCGGCAGCACCGCCAGCAGCATCACGAGGTTCAGGATCGTCGGATAGGCGGCCGAGACGATGAACCGGCCGTGGGCGTTGAGGATGCCCGAGAACAGCGCCGCGATGGCCATGCAGGGCAGGTAGGGCATGGTCACCTGGGTCAGCATCCAGGCCAGCCGGAACTTCTCCGGCTCGTCCGCATAGCCGGGATTGATCAGGTACATCAGCCACGGCATGGCGAGCTGGGCGGCCAGCATCACCCCGACGGTGGCGAAGGCCACGGTGGCCAGGGCGTCGGCGGCGAAGCGGTCGGCGTCCTCCTCCCCGTCGGCGGCGAGCTTGCGGGTGTAGGCGGGCACGAAGGCGGCGGCGAACGCGCCCTCGGCGAAGATCCGGCGGAACAGGTTCGGGAACGCGAGCGCCGTGTAATAGGCGTCGGCCGCGATGGTCTGGCTGGCCCCGAGGCGCGCCGTCACCACCAGGTCGCGCGCCAGGCCCAGCACCCGGCTGACCAGGGTCAGGCCCGAGAAGATCGCGGACGAGCGGAGCAGGCCGCCCCCGCTGGACTTCTTCGGAGCGGGCGCGGCGGCGGGGGTGTCGGTCACGGGGCCTTGGTCGGCTGCGTCGGGCGGGGCGTCAACCTAGCCGCTCGGCCGGGGCGGCGCGTGTGGATTCTTGATGCAGGCGCCGCGCCGAGGCGTAGGCTGGGATGCGGCCCGCGAGTGGCCGGAGGGGGAATGCGCGATGGGACTGAAGGTGATCGGATCGGGGCTCGGGCGGACCGGGACCCTCTCGACGAAGCTGGCCCTGGAGCAGCTCGGCTTCGGGCCGTGCCATCACATGGTCGAGGTGTTCATGCATCCCGAGAGCGTGCCCCTCTGGATCGCGGCCGGCGAGGGGCGGCCCGACTGGGACGCGATTTTCGGCGGCTACGGGTCGATGGTCGACCATCCGGGCTGCGTCTACTGGCGCGAGCTGATGGCGCACTATCCCGACGCCAAGGTGCTGCACACGGTGCGCGATCCCGACAAATGGTTCGACTCCACCCAGGCGACGATCTTCGCGCCGGACTCGCCGGGCCGGAACCAGCCGGAGGGGCCGATGAAGACCTTCTTCGACCAGCTCTACGCCTGGTACGGCGGCGACATCCACGACCGGGCGTTCATGACCGACGTCTTCCGCCGCCATACCGAGGCCGTGGTGGCGGGCGTGCCGGCCGACCGCCTCCTGGTGTTCGACGTGAAGCAGGGATGGGAGCCGCTGTGCGCCTTCCTCGGCGTGGCCGTGCCCGACACGCCCTACCCGCGCGAGAACTCCACGGCCGAGTTCCAGAGCAGGGCGAGGAGCGGGATGTCGCCCATCGACATCGAGAAGGTGATGAAGGCGCGGGCCTGATCCGGCGCCCTACCGCGCCACGCTGGCGCGGGCGCGCTGCAGGTTGCCGCGGCGGGCCTGGGCGCTCTCGGCCTCGCTGTCGGCCAGGGCCCCCAGCAGGGCCTGCTTGAGGGCGTTGCCCTTGCGGGCGTCGGTCAGCTTCTCGCCGTTCTCGTCGACCACGTAGAAAGCGTCGACCGCCCGCTCGCCGTAGCCGTCGATGTGCGCCGAGGTGATCGAAAGGCCCGCGTCCGACAGGATCCGGGCCAGGCGCGCCAGGAGGCCCGGCCGGTCGCGGCCCGACGCCTCGACGACCGTGGAGTCCTCCGAGGCGTCGTTGTCGAGCATCACCGCCGGCGTGATCGCGAAGGCCGCGGTGCGTCCGAGATCGGCGCGGCGCGGCTCCCGGTGCTGGACCTCGCCGCGCGCGGCCGCGGCCAGGCCGTCGGCCAGCCTCGGCAGCAGCCGGGGATCGTCGGCGCCGTAGGGCTGACCGGTCACGTCCTGCACATAGAAGACGTCCAGGGCGCTGCCGGCGCTGGAGGTGAACACCCGCGCCCCGACCACATTGGCGCCGGCGGCGGTGATCGCCTCGGCCAGGTCGACGAACAGGCGCGGCCGGTCGGCGGCGGCGACCACCACCTCCGAGGCGTTGAGGTCGGCGCGGACCCGCGCCTCGGCCGCCGCGCCGCCGTTGGCCGCCGCACGGACCGCCAGGCGGGCATGGATGAGGACCTCCTGCTCGTCGAAGGCGGTGAAGTAGGCGTCCTCCATGGCGTCGCCCCAGGCCTCGGCGGCGGGCTCCACCTTGGCGAGGCGCACGCGGGCGTCGTAGGCGGCGTTCTCCTGGTAGCGCTTCAGCGCCGCCGCCGCGTCCGAGCCCCGGCCGCCGCGGAACACCGCCTCGGTGGCGGCGTACAGCTCGCGCATGAGCTGGCCCTTCCAGCCGTTCCAGACGCCCGGCCCCACGGCCCGGATATCGGCCACCGTGAGCACGAGCAGCAGGCGCAGGCGCTCGGGGCTCTGCACGATGCCCGCGAAGTCGGCGACGGTGCGCGGGTCGGAGATGTCGCGCTTCTGGGCGTAGTCGCTCATCACCAGGTGGTGCTCGACCAGCCAGGCGACCAGCTCGATCTTCGACCGCTCCAGGCCCAGCCGCTCGCAGGCCTGGCGCGCGGCGCGGGCGCCCGCCACCTCCTGGCCGCCGGCCCCGCCCTTGCCGGTGTCGTGCAGCAGCATGGCCAGGAACAGCGCCTCGCGGTCGGCGATCAGGGGCATGATCTGCACCGCCAGCGGGTGGTCGTCGGCGAGGCGGCCGGCCGCGATGTCGGCGATCACGCTGACGGCCCGCAGGGTGTGCTCGTCCACCGTGTACGAGTGGTACATGTTGAACTGCATCTGGGCGACGATGCGGCCCCACTCGGGCAGGTAGCGGCCCAGCACCCCGGCCTCGTTCATCAGCGTGAGGGTCGTGCGCGGATCGCGGCCGCGGGCCAGGATGTCCAGGAACACCTTGGCCGCATGGCGGTCGCGGCGCACCGCCGAGGTGATGAGGTTCACCGAGCGCGAGGCGGCGGTGAAGGCGTCGGGGTGCAGGTCCAGGTTCCGCTGGTCGGCGATGTGGAACAGCCGCAGCAGGTTGACCGGGTCGCGCTCGAAGATCTCGGGATCCACGTCCAGGCGCCCGCCGACCTCGTGGAAGCCCGGTTCGGCCAGCGGCTTGCGCTTGACCTGGCGGCCCGGGATGAAGCGGCTGATGCCCTTCGGCGCGGTCTTGACCTGCTCGGCCTCAAGCTTGGCGGCGAACACCCGCGTCAGGGCGCCCACGTCCTTGGCGATCAGGAAGTAGCGGCGCATGAACCGCTCCACCGCCGGCGCGTCGCCGCGGTCGCCATAGCCCATCCGCCGGGCGATCTCGGGCTGCAGGTCGAAGCTGAGGCGCTCCTCCGGGCGGCCGGTGGCGAAGTGCAGGTGGCTGCGCACCGCCCAGAGGAAGTCGAAGGCCTTGATGAAGGTCCGCACCTCCCGGCGCTCGAACATCTCCATCTGCATCACGCGCTCGATGGTCTCGCCGGGATGCAGGTACTGGGCGATCCAGAAGAGGGTGTTGAGGTCGCGCAGGCCGCCCTTGCCCTCCTTGACGTTGGGCTCGACCATGTAGCGGCTGGCGCCGGCGCGGGCGTGGCGCTCGTCCCGCTCCTTGAGCTTGGCGGCCACGAACTCGGCGCCCGTCCCCTTCACCACCTCGGCGCGGAAGCGGCGCACCAGTTCCTCCGCCAGCTCCTCGTCGCCGGTCAGGCGCCGGGCCTCGAGGATCGAGGTGCGGATGGTGAAGTCCTCGCGGGAGAGCTTGATGCACTCCTCGATGGTCCGCGAGGCGTGCCCCACTTTGAATCCCAGGTCCCACAGGGCGTAGAGCATGTACTCGATCACGCTCTCGGCGTGGGCGGTCTGCTTGTAGGGGCGCACGAACAGCAGATCGATGTCGGAATAGGGCGCCAGGGTGCCGCGCCCGTAGCCGCCCACCGCCATCAGCGCGAGGCGTTCGCCCTCGGTGGGGTTGCGGGCCCGGAAGATGTGCACCGTGGTGAAGTCATACAGCGCCGAGACCACCTCGTCGGTGACGCCCGAGAGCAGGCGCGCGGTCTCGATCCCCCCGGCGCCGTTCTCCAGCCGCTCCTTGGCGATCATCCGGCCCCGGAACAGCGCGGCCTTCAGCACCTCGAGCGCCGCCTTCCGCTGGGCCAGCTCGTCGCCGAGATTCTCCAGCGCCGCGGCCGAGAGCTGCGAACGGAGTCGCACGCCGTCGACGACGTACTCCAGGCGGGTGGGCTTCAGGCGCGTGGGCATGGCTGGACGTCCATATAGGACGGTTCGTTAACGGGCGCAGGACTTCCCGCACGTTCGCCGGCGCGACGGCCGCCTGCTCAGCGCGTGAGCTGATAGCGCTTGCCGTCGGGCGTGTAGATCCAGAAGCCGTCCTCGGCCTCCTTGCCCCGGGCGACCTGGGCGCCGGCGGCGTCGAGGTAGCGCTGCTCGCGATGGTCCCCCTCCACCCGCACGGCCTTGGCGAACCCGCCCATGGCGCCGCAGCCGGAGGCGGCCAGCGCGCCGTGGTCGCCGGCGTCGGTGACGCGAAGCGTGCAGACGAGCGCGCCCTCGTAGGTCTTGACCTTCAGCGGCCGCGGCGCGCCGGAGTCGTCGAGGCTTCCGAGCATGTGCGCGGGCGCGACGGCCAGCATGGCGATGAGGACGTGGGTGAACATGGGCTTCTCTCCGGGTCGAGAAACGCTACCCCATCAAGCCCTTCAGCCGATACAGCGCATCGAGCGCCTCGCGGGGGCTCATGCCGTCGGGGTCGAGGGCGGCGAGGGCTTCCTCGGCCTTGCTGGGGCCGTACTTCGCCTCGGGCTCGGCCACGGCGGCGAACAGGGGCAGGTCGTCGAGGTTGGCCGGACCGGCCGCCTCCTTCTCCAGCCGCTCCAGCACCTGCTTCGCGCGCGCCACCACCGGCGACGGGACGCCGGCCAGCTTGGCGACCTGGACGCCGTAGGAGCGGTCGGCCGGACCCGGGCCGGCCTCGTGCAGGAAGATCAGGTCGCCGTTCCACTCCTTGGCCTTGAGGCTGAGGTTGGAGACGTGGGCCAGCCGCCCCTCCAGCACCGCCAGCTCGTGGTAGTGGGTGGCGAACAGCGCCCGGCAGCGGTTGGTCTCGTGCAGCGCCTCGGCGCAGGCCCAGGCGATGGCCAGGCCGTCGTAGGTGGCGGTGCCGCGGCCGATCTCGTCCAGGATCACCAGGCTGCGCGGCGTCGCCTGGGACAGGATCGCCGCCGTCTCGACCATCTCCATCATGAAGGTCGAGCGGCCGCGGGCCAGGTCGTCGCCGGCGCCGACGCGGCTGAACAGCCGGTCCACTACGCCCAGCCGCAGCCGCTTGGCCGGCACGAAGCAGCCCGCCTGGGCCAGCACCGCCAGGATCGCGTTCTGCCGCAGGAAGGTCGACTTACCCGCCATGTTCGGGCCGGTGACGATGGAGAGGCGCGCCGCGCCGACGCCCGCCCCGTCCAGCCGGCAGTCATTGGGGGTGAAGGCCTCGCCGGCCCGGCGGACCGCCGCCTCGACCACCGGATGGCGCGCCGCCTCAGCCTCGAAGGCGCTGGAGCGATCGACCACGGGGCGGGTCGCTCCGACATCGTCGGCCCATTCGGCGAGCGCCGACGCCACGTCCAGCACAGCCGCCGCCTGGGCCGCAGCCTGGATGGGCGCCGCGACGCCGGTCGCCGCCTCGCGCCAAGCCTCGAAGGTCTCGATCTCGATGGCCAGGGCCCGCTCGGCCGCCTGGGCGATCCTGGCGTCCAGCTCGGCCAGCTCCACCGTGGTGAAGCGGACCTGGTTGGCCAGGGTCTGGCGGTGGATGAAGGTGGCGTTCAGCGGCGGCGCCATCAGCGGCTCGGCCGCCTTGGCGGTGCACTCGACGAAATAGCCGAGCACCGCGTTGTGGCGGATCTTGAGGGCGACGCCGCTTTCGCCTGCCAGCCGGGCCTCCAGCGCCGCGACCACCCGCCGGCTGTCGTCACGTAGCGCCCGGGCCTGGTCGAGTTCGGGCCGGATCCCCTCGGCGACGAAGCCGCCGTCGCGCGCCTGGGCAGGCAGCTCGGCGCCCAGCCCCTCGGCCAGAAGCGCCTGGAAGGCCGCGAGCTCCGCCTGCAGCGGCAGGGTCAGGGCCCGCAGCGCCTGGGCGACTTCGTCGGGCGGTTGCACCAGCGGGTCGCGCAGGCTGGCGAAGAGCTCGGTGACCGCCTCGCCGGTGGCGAGGCCGTCGCGCAGGGCGCCGAGGTCGCGCGGGCCGCCGCGTCCCAGCGCCAGCCGCGACAGCGCCCGCGCCATGTCGGGCATGCCCTTCAGCGCCTCGCGCAGCCTCTGGCGCTGGGCCCGGTGCTCGCAGAACCAGGCGACCGCGTCGAGCCGGGCGTCGATCGCAGCCGGGTCCAGCAGCGGCCGGGCCAGCCGCGACGCCAGCAGGCGTGCGCCGGGCGCCGTCACCGTGCGGTCGATGGCCGCGAGCAGCGAGCCGTCGCGCGACCCGGTAGTTGTCTTCTCGATCTCCAGGCTGGTGCGGGTGGCCGGGTCGATCACCATCACGTCGGCCTCGCCCGCGCGGCGGGGCGCCGACAGGGCGGGCAGCTTGCCCGCCTGGGTCGTTTCCAGGTGCGCGGCGATGAGGCCGAGAGCCGAGACCTCGGCCCCCGAGAGCTGGCCGAAGCCGTCCAGGGTCTCGACCCCGTAGAGCCGCTTCAGTCGCGCCTCGGAGGCGCCGGGTTCGGCCAGGGCGCTGGGCATCGGCTGGACGAACCCGCCCGCGCCCTTCAGCGCCGCCGACACCGCTTCGTCGGAGAACAGCCGGTCGGGGACCAGCACCTCGGACGGACCCAGGGCCGCCAGGGCCGAGGCCAGACCCGCGACGGTCACCGCCAGGCATTCCACCTCCCCGGTGGAGAGCTCGACGCTCGCCACCGCCGCGCCGCCGGCCCGCACGGACACGGCCGCCAGCCGGTTCGCGCCGCGGGCGTCGAGCAGGCCGTCCTCGGTCAGGGTGCCGGGCGTCACGACGCGCACGACGTCGCGGCGGACAACCGACTTCGAGCCGCGCTTCTTGGCCTCCGCCGGATCCTCGAGCTGCTCGCAGACCGCGACCTTGAAGCCGGCGCGGATCAGCTTGGCGAGGTAGGCTTCCATGGCGTGGGCCGGCACGCCCGCCATGGGAATCGGCTGGCCGCCATGCTGGCCGCGCGCGGTCAGGGTGATGCCGAGGGCCGCCGCCGCCTTCTGCGCGTCCTCGAAGAACAACTCGTAGAAGTCGCCCATGCGGAAGAAGACCAGGGCGTCGGGCTGCCGCGCCTTGGCGTCGAAGAACTGCGCCATCACCGGCGAGGCGCCGGTGGCGTCTGGCGTGGAGCTGGGAAGCGGAGCGTTCATCAAGCGGGCGACGCTAGAGGATGCGGCTGAGTCCCGCACCCCCTTGAACCCTGCCGTTCGCGCGCCAAGCTGTGGATGGATGGCGCAAGGCAGTGTGCAGTCGGGATTTGTCGTCTTTCCTGCCGGTCCGGCGGACGCCGAGGACCTGGCGCGCGTTCACGTGGCGGCCTGGCGCCAGACCTACCGGGGCCTCTTGCCCGAGGCCTACCTCGCGCGAATGTCGGAGGCCGCCCATGCCCGCCGCTTCGCCCGCCGCCTGCTGCAGCCGGGCCCCGACGATGTGACGCTCGCCGCGGCCGACCGCTGGGGTCTCGTAGGCTATGCCGAGGCCGGTCCCTCGCGCCGCGGGGTTCCTGGCGAGGCCGAGATCCAGACCCTCTACCTGCTGCGTCCGGCGCAGGGGCGCGGCCTCGGCCGCCAGCTCCTGGCCGAGGCCGCGCGCGCCCTGGCCGCCCACGGCGCACGGTCGCTGGTGATCTCGGTGCTGCGCGACAACCAGCGCGCCCGCGCCTTCTACGAGCGGATGGGTGGAATCGCCGAAGCCGCGCGGCTGGAGCCCGGTCCCGGCGGCGGCAGGTTCTACGAGGTCGCCTACTGGTGGGCGGACATCCGCGACATCGCCGGCTGAGCGCGCCGCAGCGGCTGCGGTCTCAACGGCGGCGGCCGGTGGCCGCTCCCCGGCCCGGCGACGCCGGCTCCGCGGGCAGCAGCGCGTCCAGCAGCGGGTTGGGGAAGCGCCGCTCGCGCTGGATCGCGTAGAACCGCTCGGCGAGTCCCTCGATCCGGTGGCGCTCGGACAGCACCCCGCCGGCCAGCTCGTCCTGGACCACGATCGGCGGCACCAGCGCCAGCGCCTGACGCTCGCGGGCGAGGAGGCGGAGCATGGCCATGTCGTCCACCTCCGCCATGACCACCGGGCGGACCCCCGCGAGGTCGATCAGCCGGTCGAACGCGGCGCGCAGGTCGCTGCCGACGCTGGGTAGCAGGATCGGCGCGCCTTCCAGGTCGTCGGGAAACCGGAACGGTCCGGCCCCCGGCTGCCCCACGATGCTCACCGGTTGTTCGGCCAACAGCCGCGTACGGAACGCCGAACGGGCGTCCCGCGGCGCCGGCGCGTTCGCGAGCACGACGTCGAGGACCTGAGCCTCGAGTTCCTGGAGCAGCTCCCCGAACGAGCCCGACCGCAGGACCAGCTCAACGTCGTTGCGCCCGACGAGGGGCCGCAGGAACTGGAGCTGGAAGTTCCGCGACATCGTCGTGATCGCGCCCACGCGCAGCACCTTGCGCTCCAGGTCGGGGCGACCGCGGAGCGTGTTGACGAGGTCCTCGCCCGTCCTGAACACCGTGTCCGCGTGCTCGAGCGCGATGCGGCCGGCCTCCGTCAGCCGGAGCCGTTTGCCCACCCGCTCGAAGAGGGCGTGGCCGAGCTGCTGCTCCAGCTTCTGGAGCTGGATCGACAGCGCCGATGGCGAGACGTTGAGCTGCGCGGCGGCCCGCGCGAGCCCGCCCGCGTGGGCGATCGCCCAGAAATACCGGAGGTGGTTGTAGTTGAGCTGCGCCACGTCCCTTTTCTACAAAAGCGAACAACCAGCTTCAAACTATGAATTTCCGAGAACAGCTTTCGATGCATAGAAGGGCGGTCGCCTTCCCCACGGAGACGACGCATGGCCTGGACGCCCTGGCTCGCGGCGATAGCGCCGGCCGCCTATTTTCTCGCCGCAGCGATCGGGCGCGCCGAACGTCCGCGGCATGAGGCCATCCGCCTGGCGGGGTGGGTCTCGCTCGCGTGCAGCCTCGGCGGTCTCGCCGCCGCCCTCGCCTTCGGCCCCGCCACAACCCCGCTGCTGGGCGTCGCGGGTCTGGGGCTCGCGGCGCACATCGACCCGCTGAGCGGGGTGTTGTCGAGCCTGATCGCGCTGATCGGCCTGATCGTCGTCGGCTACAGCCGCAACTACCTGGCCGGCGATCCGCGGCAGGCCTGGTTCATCAGCCACCTCTGCCTGACCCTGGGGCTCGTCCAGGCCCTGGTGCTGAGCGGGAACCTGGGCGGCCTCGTCCTCTGCTGGATCGGGGTGAGCGTGGCGCTCAACCGGCTGCTGCTGTTCCGTGGCGAACGCCAGGCCGCCGTGCTCGCCGCGCGGAAGCGGTTCCTGGTGAGCCGCCTCTCCGAGGCCTGCCTGATCGGGGCGGCTATCCTGCTGTGGCGCCTCGCCGGGTCGGGCGACATCGACGCCATCCGCGAGATGGCGCGGCTCGGCGGCGACCTGACCGTCCCCGCTCTGCTGCTCGCCGGCGCGGCCATCCTCGCCTCGGCGCAGGCGCCGGTCCACGGCTGGATCCTGGAGGTGATGGAGACCCCGACACCCGTCTCGGCGCTGCTGCACGCCGGGGTCGTCAACGCGGGCGGATTCCTGATCCTGCGCTTCGCCGACGTGATCGCGGCGCAGCCCTCGGCCCTGCTGCTGCTGGCCGTCGTCGGCGCAGTGACCGCCCTGTTCGGGTCGCTGGTTATGCTCACCCAGACCTCGGTTAAGGTCGGGCTGGCCTATTCGACCATCGCCCAGATGGGGTTCATGCTGCTGGAGTGCGGCCTGGGCGCCTTCTCGGCGGCCCTGCTGCACATCGTGGCCCACGCCCTCTACAAGGCCCACGCCTTCCTGGGGGCCGGCGACTCCGTGCGGCCCGCCGCAGCGCCCGCCGCCGCGCCGAGGCGTCTGGCCCCCGCCCTGGCCGTGGGTGCGCCCCTGCTGGTGGCGGCCGGCGCCATCGCCGCCGCCGCCTTCGGACAGGGTCCGGCGGCGCATCCCGGCGGCTTCGTGCTGGGCGCGGTCCTGATCCTGTCGCTGGCGCGCCTGTGGCTCGATGTCTGGTCCCGCGGGACCGGAACGCCGGGGGTCGCCGCCTTCCTCACCGCGATCCTGCTCGGCGCCTACGTCGCGGGCCAGGGACTCTTCGCGGGCCTGCTCGCCGGCAGCCTGCCGGCCGTCCGGACGCCGGGTCTTCCCGAGGTCGCGCTGAGCATCGCGGTGGTGACCCTGATGACCGCGCTCCTCAGCCTGCAGGCGGGCCTTCCCGGCCCGGCGGCCTCGCCGGCCTGGCGCCGCGCCTACGCCCTGATCGCCAACGGCTTCTACCTCAACACCCTCGCCAACCGGTGGGTCCTGCAGTTCTGGCCGGCCCCGCCGCAGCCCCGCCTCAAGTCCGGAGTGGCCCAATGAGCCTCGCCCTCGCCAGATCCAGCGCCCAGCCGACCCCCGCCGACCCCACCTTGTCCGCCGCGCCGGACCGGCGCGCGCTCGACGCGGCGATCCGCTCCGCCTGCACCCGCATCGCCCCGCTCTGGCCACTCTCGGACTGGGTTGCGGTGAACCCCTTCCTCGGGTTCTCCGACCAGGGCTTCGACACGGCGGCGCAGTCGCTGTCGACGCTCGTCGGGGCCCGCCTCACCATGCCGCGCTCCTTCTATCGCGAGGCGCTGTCCGCGGGCCGGATGACCTATCAGGACATCGCCTGGGCGATCTCGGCCGAAGCGAGCGACGTGACCCTGGCCACGGCCCTGGCCGGGCTCGACCGGGACGAGCCCGACCCGTCCGGCCGCCGCGCGCGCATCGCCACCGTCGCCGAGGTGCTCGACAGCCTGGCGGCCGGCGACCGGCAGGTCTCGCGCACCGCCTTCATGGTCGAGGAGATCTCGAAGTGGTGCGCGGCCTACTACGACGCCGGGCTCGCGGCCTGGCCGGCGCCCTGGCGCGGCCGGCCTCTGTTCGAGGCCTGGCGCGAGGCCGTACGGTTCGACGGCAACCCGGGGGCCATGGGCGTGCTCCGGTTCCGCGAGGCCGTCGCGGAAACCCCCGACTCCGCCGAGGCGGCCATCCGGTTCGTGCTGGACGCATTGGGCGTGCCGCAGGCGCAATGGGCCGACTACCTCTACCGCGCCCTCTTCGACGTCCGGGGCTGGGCGGCCTATGTGCGGCGGCTCGACTGGGAAGCCGAGCGGGCGGGCGAGCCGGCGCGCGCGGCGGTCGACCTGCTGGCCATCCGCGTCGTCTGGGGCTTCGCGCTCTACCGCCAGCGCCGGGACGCGGCCTTCGCCCAGGCCTGGACGGGCGCCATGGCTTCGGCGCGGCGCCCCGCCTCCACCCGCCCCGCCGCCGACCTCCGCTGCGACGTGGTGCTGCAACGGGCCTATGAGCACGCCTTCCAGCGGCGGCTGCTGGACCAGATCGCGGCAGCCGCCCCGGAAGCGCGCCCCGAGCGGCCGGCGCTGCAGGCCGTCTTCTGCATCGACGTCCGCTCGGAGGTCTACCGGCGCGCGCTGGAAGGGCTATGGCCGGACACCGAGACGCTGGGCTTCGCCGGCTTCTTCGGCATGCCGATCTCGTATGTCGACGCCGAGGCGGTGGAGCAGGCGCAGTGTCCCGTGCTGCTGGCCCCGGGCGTCGCCGTGCACGCCTGTCCGGACAGCGGGCGGCCCTCGCGCGACGCGGGATCCGTCCTCGGGCGGCTGAAGGCGTCGGCCGTCTCGTGCTTCGGCTTCGTGGAGTCCTTCGGCCTTGCCTACGCGGGCAAGCTGGCCGCCGCCGCGCGGACCGCGGGGCCGCCCGCTCCGCCCCCCGCGCCGGCCCTCGTCCCGCCTGCGATGCCCCTCGATCAGCGGCTCGACCTGGCGGAGGGGGCCCTCCGGGGCATGTCGCTGGTGAGCGGCTTCGGGCGCCTCGTCGTCCTCGTCGGCCACGGCGCCTCGACGGTGAACAACCCCCACGCTGCGGGGCTGGCGTGCGGCGCCTGCGCCGGGCACAGCGGCGCCCCGAACGCCCGGGTGGCGGCGGCCCTGCTCAACGACGCCGAGGTCCGCTGGGGGCTGGCCGCGCGGGGGATCGCGATCCCCGCCGACACCTGGTTCGCCCCCGCCCTGCACGACACCACGACCGACGCGGTATGGCTGCTCGACGTCGAACAGACGCCGGAGAGCCACAAGGCCGATCTCGAGGCGGCGCGGCGGCGTTTCGAGGCGGCGTCCAGGGCGGCCCGTGAGGAGCGGGCGCAGCATCTCGGGGCGCCGTCGGGGGACGCCGTCGTGGCGCGCAGCCGCGACTGGTCCCAGGTTCGGCCCGAGTGGGGGCTGGCGCGGGCCGCGGCCTTCATCGCCGCGCCGCGGGCGCTCACCCGGGGCCGCGACCTCGAGGGGCGCGCATTCCTGCACAACTACGATCGCCGGCTGGACCCGGATCTGAAGATCCTGGAGCTGATCCTGACGGCGCCGATGATCGTGGCGAGCTGGATCAGCCTCCAATACTACGGCTCGACGGTGGACAACGCGGCCTTCGGCGCCGGCGACAAGACCCTGCACAACGTCTGCGGCGGGGTGGGCGTGCTGGAAGGCAACGCCGGGGACCTCCGGGCCGGACTGCCGCTGCAGTCCGTTCATGACGGCAACCGGTTCGTGCACGAGCCCATGCGGCTGAGCGTCGTCGTCGCCGCCGAGCCCGAGGCGATCTCCCGCGTGCTCGCCCGGCAGCCACGGGTGCGCGAGCTGCTCGACAACGGATGGATCCATCTCTTCGCCATCGACGACGCCGGGGGCTCCGCCCGGCGCTACGCGGGCGACCTGACCTGGGAGGACGTGCAATGACCTCGCCGCTTTTCGCCCCTCAGGGGCGCTACTGGGTGCTCGGGGGGCGATGGGCCGACGAAGGCCAGCGCCTGCCCTGGCCGCGGGCCATCGGACCCTTCCCCGAC
>JBKOYY010000064.1:0-14117 GCA_046725615.1 Pseudomonadota bacterium | reverse complement strand
GCACGTGGACGCCATCGTCAGCCACCTGAAGCTGCTGGGCGGCGACTACGGCGGGTTCAACGTTGACCGGCTGGAGCATTCCCTCCAGACCGCGACGCGCGCGCACCGCGACGGGCGGGACGAGGAGTACGTCGTCTGCGCCCTGCTGCACGACATCGGCGACATCCTGCTGCCGGCCAGCCACGCCGAGATGGGGGCGGCGATCCTGAAGCCGTACATCTCGGAGCGGAACCACTGGATGCTGGAGCACCACGGGGTGTTCCAAGGCTATTACTTCTTCCACCACATCGGCCTTGACCGCGACCTGCGCGAACAGTTCCGGGGTCATCCCGACTTCGAATACACGGCCCAGTTCTGCCACCTGTACGACCAGAACTCGTTCGATCCTGCCTATGACTCCATGCCGCTGGAGGCTTTCGTGCCGATGATGCGGCGGGTGATGGAGCGGCCGGTGCGGTCGATCTACAAGCGCGCCGAGGAATAGCGGCGGGTGGCCTCATGCTGCGGTGCGACGGTGCGCCGCGGCGCCGGCCTCTGGCGAAGCTTTCGCGAACACCCGATCTAGGCGCGGCGGGACCGGGCCCCTCCAAAGATCACCCCCCCGATCGCGGAGGTCGGCCCGCACAGGCGCGCCCGGGCGAGTTGGTCACCACTCCCCCAAGATGGATCGGCCGGTCTGGGCGCGCCGACCGCCACCCGATCGCCCAGCGCGTGGCGTCGCCTCGAACGGCTCAGGGCTCCCAGACCCGGAAGTGCTTTGAGAGCTTCAGCCCCTGGCGCTGGTAGTGCGAGCCGAGGTCGCCGTAGAGGCGGGACGGCCTCTCGGTGAGCGGCTCGTAGACCAGGCGCGCAACGGTCTGGCCATCCTCCAGGATGAACGGGGTCTCGTGGCTGCGGACCTCCAGCACGCCCTTGGAGCCCTTGCCGTGCGCCTCGTCGGTGCCGAAGCCGGGGTCGAAGAAGCCGGCGTAGTGGACGCGGAACTCCCCCACCGAGGGATCGATCGGCGTCATCTCGGCGGCTTCCATGACCGGGATCTCGACCGCGCCCTTGGAAGCCAGGATGTAGAACTCGCCCGGGTCCAGCAGGAGCTGGCCGTTGCGGGGATACAGCGGCTCCCAGAAATCGCGCGGGTCGTGGCCGTCGACGTGGTCGAGGTCGACAACGCCAGCATGGCGGCGGCCGCGGAAGCCGGCGATTTCACCCGTCAGGTCGACACCGACGCTCTCGGTGCGCAGGCGCGGCGGCTCCCCGGTCTTCAGGCGCAGCTGGTTGAGGCGTGTGCCGGTGCGGACCAGCACCGAGAAGGTCTGGGGCGCGATCTCCATATAGATCGGGCCATCGTAGCCCTCGTCCACGTCGTCGAAGGCGTCGCCAAAGTCGCTGAGCAGGCGGACGAACACGTCGACCCGGCCCGTGGAGCTCTTGGGGTTGGCCCGGGCCGAGATACCCTTCGGCAGCTTCAGCCGCTCCTGCAGTTCGGCGATGTAGACACAGCCGCGCTCGAGCACGGCGCCTTTCGTGAGGTCGAGCTCGTGCATCGCCACCTCGGCGATCCGCTGGCGGACCGTCCCGTGTCGGGGCAGGAACGAGGCGCGTACGCGCCAGGCCCGGCCGCCGAGACGCAGGTCAAGGCTGGCCGGCTGCACCTGGTCGGAATCCCATGGCCCGGCCGAGGCGATGGCGCCCTGGTCGATCAGGGCCTCGATGGACTGGCAGGGCAGGATGCCCGGGGCGGTGAGCTCGCTCATGGGCGGCGAACACTTACTGCTCAGCCGCGCCGTGGCAAGGCTGCGTTCCGGAAATTGTCCAGGAGCTGCTGCTGCGCCGGCTTTTCTGAAACCGCCCCCAGGAAAGCGGACCTTGACGCCACCGGGGGCGGAGCGTTCAAGGCCCCCAGTTTTTCTGCATGGAGGCCGTGATGGCTGAAGACCCGCGCGACTGGGAGATCGAGACCCAAGCTGTTCGCGGCGGCCTCATGCGCACCGAGTTCGGCGAGATCTCTGAGGCGCTCTTCCTCAACCAGAGCTTCGCCTATGAGAGCGCGGCCGCGGCCGACCGGCGGTTCTCCGGCTCGGAGCCGGGCTTCATCTACCAGCGCTTCGGCAACCCGACGACGCAGATGTTCGAGGATCGCCTCGCCCTGCTGGAAGGCGCGGAGGCGTGCAAGGCCACCGCCTCCGGCATGGCCGCGGTTCAGCTCGCGCTGATGGGCCTGGTGCGGGCCGGCGATCACATCGTGGCCGGCCGCGCGCTGTTCGGCTCCTGCCGCTGGATCCTGTCGGAATGGATGCCGCGCTTCGGGGTCGAGACCACCTATGTGGACGCCACCGACCTCGACGCCTGGAAAAACGCCGTGCGGCCCAACACCAAGTGCTTCCTGGTGGAAAGCCCGGCCAACCCGCTGCTGGAGGTGACGGCCATCGGCGCGGTGGCCGAGATCGCCCATGCGGCCGGCGCCAAGCTGGTTGTGGACAATGTCTTCGCCACCCCGATCTTCCAGAAGCCGCTGGCCCTGGGCGCGGACGTGGTCGTCTATTCGGCGACCAAGCACATCGACGGCCAGGGCCGCGTGCTGGGCGGCGCCATCCTGGGCAATGCCGATCTGCTGACTGAGGCTTACAAGGACATGCACCGCCACACCGGCCCGGCGCTGTCGCCCTTCAACGCCTGGGTGCTGCTGAAGGGCCTGGAGACGCTGGAGCTGCGCGTGCGGCGCCAGACCGAGACGGCGGCGAAGGTGGCCGACGCGGTCGCCGCCCACGGCAAGGCGCTGAAGACCATCTACCCCGGACGGCCGGACCACCCGCAGGCGGCGATCATCGCCAACCAGATGACCGGTGGCGGCAACGTCGTGGCCTTCGACCTCGGCAGCCGCGAGGCGGCCTGGCGGTTCCTGGACGCGCTGGAGATCGTGGACATCTCGAACAACCTCGGCGACGCCAAGTCGATGGCCACGCACCCGTGCACCACCACCCACCGCTCGATGCCCGAGGCCGAGCGGCTGGAAATCGGACTGACGGAGGGCTGGGTGCGGATGAGCGTGGGCCTGGAAGGCGCGCGTGACCTGGTGCGCGACGTCAGCCGCGCGCTGGACGCAGCGTAGGCCCTGAACGAAAGAGGCGCGCCCGAGACCGGAGGCTGGAAGCCAGCTTCGGTTTCGGGCGCGCCTCCCATCCCCAACGGATGTCGGCCGCGTGTCGGGCGCCCGGCGGACCGGGCGCCTCAGCGGATCAGATGTAGCGGCGCAGGCTCCGGGCGAGCTCTGCGGCGCCGGACTTCTTCTTCGCCTGGGCCGGCTGGTAAGCCACCGTGGCGTGCTCGTGGCAGTAGGGACCGTTCTCTTCCGAGCGGCGGCCGCAGAAGGTGAAGCTGTCGAGCGACGGATCGCCGATCGGCCACTTGCACATGTGGGCGCCCAGCGTCAGCACGGTGGCCGTGCCGGGGGCCTCGTCCACGTAGCGGACCGGCGACGGCGTCGGCGTCGCGGCCACAGGCTCGGCGATGCGGCGCGGAGCCGACGGCGCGGCCGTCACCGGGCGCGCCGGACGGGGCGCCTTGAACACCGTGCGCTGGGGCTTCGAGGGCGTAGCCCGGCCCGAGAGGCCCAGACGGTGCACCTTGCCGATCACCGCGTTGCGGGTGACCCCGCCCAGCTGCTTGGCGATCTGACTGGCGGACAGGCCGTCCTGCCAGAGCTTCTTCAGGAGTTCGACGCGTTCGTCGGTCCAACCCATTTTCTCGCCTCCCACCCAGAGGGTCACGGCGCGCCCCCAGGCCACGCCGTAAAACAACATCTTGTGGCGCCGAGGAATTTCAGCGCTCACCAACCACTATCAGTAGTAAACATCTCGCTAAGGGCCACAATAGGCGCCACGCAGGTCATCCACAGGAACTAGATGTTGAGTCGGAAAGCGGCGCTCTTGCGCACGTGGTCGCACGGGGGCACATCACGGGAATGCGAGACATGCCCCTCGACGAAGCCGTCCTTCCGCCCGAGCCGCGCGCCTATCACGGCGTGAACTGGGAGGGGCTGAAGACCCTCTACGCACGCGAGGTCCGGCGCTTCATGAAGGTGGGGATGCAGACCCTGGCCGCGCCGGTGGTCACCGCCCTGCTCTACATGCTGGTGTTCGTGGTGGCCGTCGGCGGCGGGCGCGAGGTGCACGGGGTGGCCTATGGCGCCTTCGTCGCGCCCGGCCTGGTGATGATGCAGATCCTGTCGAACGCCTTCGCCAACTCGTCGTCCTCCCTGCTGCAGGCCAAGTTCAACGGGCTGATGGGCGACTTCATCACCCCGCCGCTCAGCCCAACCGAACAGGTGATCGGCTTCGGCGCCGGAGCGGCCACGCGCGGCATCGTGGTCGGCTTCATCAGCCTGCTGGCGGTGCTGCCGTTCGCGCCACTGCCGCTGAACCAGGCCTGGGCGGTGCTCTACTTCGGTGTCGGGGCGGCGCTGATCATGGGCTTCATCGGCATCATGGCCGGCCTGTGGAGCGAGAAGTTCGACCACATGGCGGCGGTCACCAACTTCGTCATCATGCCGATGACGTTCCTGTCGGGGACGTTCTACCTGGTCGAACGCCTGCCTGAGCCGTTCCGCTCGGCGAGCCACTACAACCCGTTCTTCTATCTGATCGACGGGTTCCGGTACGGCTTCCTCGGCCACGCCGAGAGCAACCTCTGGATCGGCGTGGCGATGACCGCCACCCTCGTCCTGACCCTCGGCTGGACCTGCCTCTGGATGTTCAAGGTGGGCTACAAGATTAAGACCTGAGGCCCGCCGCGACCGGCCGTCCGACCGGCGTTCGGGAAAACATTGACTTAACGGCGTTCCCAGCCGAAAACGCCAGGCCTTCCAGTCCCCGCCGCCACGCGTCGGGGACGCTTCCTTTTTGGAGGGCTTTCCAGTGGCCGACACGACCGCGCCGCCCGTTCCCAGCGACCACATCATGGGCGTCTACGCGCGCGCCCCGCTGGCGTTCGAGCGAGGCGACGGCGTCCGACTATATACGGCCGAGGGCGAAGCCTATCTGGACTGCATGGCCGGGATCGCGGTGAACGCGCTGGGCCACAGCCACCCCAAGCTCATCGCGGCCCTGAAGGACCAGGCCGACAAGCTCTGGCACACCTCGAACATCTTCCGGATCCCGAACCAGGAGAAGCTGGCGAAGCTGCTGACGGACAACACCTTCGCGGACGTCTGCTTTTTCACCAACTCGGGCGCCGAGGCGATCGAGTGCGCGATCAAGACCGCGCGCAAGTATCACTGGGCCAACGGGAACCCCGAGCGGATCGACATCATCGGTTTCGACGGCTCGTTCCACGGCCGGACGATCGCGACCATCTACGCCGCCGGCAACCCGAGCTACGTGGAGGGCTTCGGCCCGACCCCGCCCGGCTTCGTGCAGGCCAAGTTCGGCGACCTCGAGGGGCTGAAGAAGCTCGTCGGCCCGACGACCGCGGCCATCCTGCTGGAGCCCGTGCAGGGCGAAGGCGGCGCGCGCTCGTGGACCGAAGCCCAGCTCAAGGAGATCCGCCAGCTCTGCGACGAGACTGGCACGCTGCTGATCTATGACGAGATCCAGTGCGGTCTCGGCCGGACCGGCAAGCTGTTCGCCTACGAGTGGGCCGACGGCGCGGCCGATCCCGACATCATGGCGGTGGCCAAGGCCCTTGGCGGCGGCTTCCCGGTCGGAGCCTGCCTGGCCACCGTCGAGGCGGCCAAGGGCATGGGCCCCGGTTCGCACGGCTCGACCTACGGCGGCAACCCGATGGCCATGGCGGTCGGGCTGGCGTCGGTGGAGGAGCTGGTGAAGCCCGAGCTGCTGGCGCATGTGCGCGAGCTGGCCGGCTACTTCAACCAGCAGCTCTCGGGCCTGAAGGACCGCTTCCCCGATGTGGTGCTCGACATCCGCGGCAAGGGCCTGCTGATCGGCATCAAGCTGGGCACGCCGAACCGCGAGTTCATGCAGATCGCCCGTGACCAGCACCTGCTGATCGCCGGCGGCGGCGACAATTGCGTGCGGCTGCTGCCGCCGCTGGTCATGACCCAGGACGAGGCGCGCGAGGCGATCTCGGCCCTGGAGAAGGCCTGCGAGGTCGCCCAGGCCAAGGCGAAGAAGGACGCGGTGAGCGCATGAGCCGGCCCGTCCGCCACTTCGTCGACCTCTGGAAGCTGGAGGGTTCCGACCTCCGGATCATTCTCGAGGACGCCAAGGCCCGGAAGGCGGCCCGGATCGGCTGGCCCAAGGGCAAGCCGGACGAGGACCGCCCGGCCCATCACCGCACCCTGGCCATGGTGTTCGAGAAGAACTCGACCCGCACGCGGTTCTCGTTCGACGCGGCCATGCGCCAGCTCGGCGGCGACGTGATCATCTCGAACGCGGTCGACATGCAGCTTGGCCGCGGCGAGCCGATCGAGGACACCGCCCGGGTGCTCTCGCGGATGGTGGACGCGGTGATGATCCGCGCCAACGTCCACGAAGAGGTCGAGCGCTTCGCCCACTGGTCCACCGTGCCGGTGATCAATGGCCTGTCCGACAAGGGCCACCCCTGCCAGATCCTGGCCGACCTGATGACCTTCGAGGAGCATCGCGGCTCGGTCCACGGCCGGACATTCGCCTGGGTCGGCGACGGCAACAACGTGTGCTCGTCGTTCATCCACGCGGCGCCGAAGCTGGGCTTCAAGCTCAACATCGCCACCCCCGCCGTCTTCCATCCCGACATGATGGACCTGGCGCGCGCGGCCGAGCAGCAGGGCCACGTGATGACCACTCACGACCCGCGCGAGGCGGTCCGCGGCGCCGACTGCGTGATCACCGACACCTGGGTCTCGATGGGCGACACCGACCACGACGAGCGCATCGAGGCGCTGGAGCCCTATCAGGTCGATACCAAGCTGATGGCCGAGGCGGCCAAGGACGCGGTCTTCCTCCACTGCCTCCCCGCCCACCGTGGCGAGGAGGTGACGGACGAGGTGATCGACGGCCCGCAGAGCCTAATCTGGGACGAGGCGGAGAACCGCATCCATGCCCAGAAGTCGATCCTGGCCTGGTGCTTCGGCGCGATCTGACACCCCCGGGGCTCCCCGACGAGACGAGGGAGCCCCGGCCCCTTCCCCAAGCCGGCGACCGCTTTTAGCCTCGCTCGGACTCCGGGCGAGGGCATCGGCATGAAACTGGCCGCTTTCACGTTCGCCATCGGCCTGGCGGCGACCTCGGCCGGCGCCCAGCCGGCCGATCTTGCGCCGATATTCGCCACCTACGCGGCTCAGACGCCCGGCTGTGCGGTCGGGGTGCGGCAGGGCGATAGCGCCCCGGTCCTGCGCGGCTTCGGCATGGCCGACCTCGAGCACGGGGCGCCGATCACGCCCGAGACCGTGTTCGAGGCCGGCTCGGTCTCCAAACAGTTCACCGCCGCGGCGATCCTGCTGCTGGTGGAGGACGGCAAGCTGTCGCTGAGCGACGACATCCGCAAGCACGTGCCCGAGATGCCGGACTACGGACGGCCGATCACCGTGGACATGCTGCTGAGTCACACCAGCGGCCTGCGCGACTGGGGCGAGGTGATGGATCTGGCTGGCTGGCCGCGGACCAGCCGCGTCTACACCGGCGCCGAGGTGCTGCAGATCGCGGCCCGGCAGAAGGCGCTGAACTACGTCCCTGGCGAGGCCTACTCCTACACCAACACCGGCTACAACCTGGCCGCCCTGATCGTGCAGCGGCTGAGCGGCTACAGCCTCGCCGACTTCACGAAACTGCGGATCTTCGAGCCGCTGGGCATGGCGCACACCAGCTGGCGGGACAACTTCCGGCGGGTCGTGCCTGGGCGCGCGATCGCCTATGGGCCGGGACCTGGCGGCTTCGGTCAGGATATGCCGTTCGAGAACACCTACGGCCACGGCGCCCTGCTCACCACCGTCGGTGACCTCCTGATCTGGAACGAGGCCCTCACGGCGGGCAAGCTGGGCGGGCAGGTGAGCGCACGCCTCAAGGAGCGCGCCACCCTGACGGGCGGACGGCGGATCACCTATGCCCGCGGCCTCACCGTGCAGTCGCGGGACGGACGCGAGGAGATTGCCCACTCCGGCGCTACGGCCGGCTATCGGGCCTGGCTCGCACGCTATCCTGCGGAGCGGCTGTCAGTTGCGGTGCTTTGCAACCGCGCGGACGCGAATGCCGTGATGCTGGGTCGGCGCGTGGCCGACGCCACAGCCCCTCCGCCCGCCCGGCCCGCTCCGGCGCCCCGACCGACGCCGGCCGCCGACCTCGCCCGCGCGCCAGGCCTCTACGTGGACGAGCGCACCGGCGGGGTGCTGCGGCTCGCCGCCGACGCGACGGCGATCCGGGTGTTGGGCGGCCGCGGGCTGATCCCTGCCGCCGAAGCCGGACACTACGAGGCCGGCGGCATGGACTTCTCCTTCACCCCCGAGGGCGTCCTGCGCAGCGGCCCTGATGGAGAGGCCACCGCATTCCGACGGGTGCAGCCGGCACAGCCGACGCGGGACGAGCTTGTCGCCGTTGCCGGCGCTTATTCCAGCCCGGAGGCCGGCGCGGTGCTGAACGTCGGCGTGCGCGGCGGCGTGCTCACGATCACCCCGGCCGATCGGCCCAGCCAGACGACCGTCGCCCTGCCACTGCATCGTGACGCCTTCCAAGCCGGCGGAGGCATGGTGCGGGTGGTCCGCGGCGCGGATGGTCGTGTCGAGGCGCTTAGATTCTCCGGGCCGCGGGTCTACGCGCTGGACTTCCGGCGCGTACCCGGCTCCTGAGACGACGCGCCCGCTCGCAACCGCGGCGGCGCGCCCTATATTGGCGCCCATGTCCGACCCCATCATTCCCGACGACGTCGTCGGCGCGTTCCAGATCGAAGGCGAGCCGGTCCGCGGCCGCATCATCCGGCTCGGCCCGGCGATCGACCAGATCCTGCGCGCCCACGCCTATCCCGAGCCCGTGGCCAACCTGCTGGGCGAGGCCTGCGCGCTGGCGGCGCTGGTGGGCTCCAACCTGAAGTTCGACGGCCGGCTGATCGTCGAGGCCCGCGGCGCGGGGCCCGTCCGCTACGTCGTGGCCGACTACGACACCTCCGGCGGACTACGCGGCTATTGCCGGTTCGATCCTGAAGAGGTCGAAGCGGTCAGCCACGGATTCCAGCGGCCGGGCGCCAAGACCCTTCTGGGCGAAGGCGTCTTCATGATGACGGTCGACCAGGGCTCGGACATGGACCGCTACCAGGGCGTGACGGCGATCGAGGGCGAGACCCTGGCCCTGTGCGCCGAACAGTACTTCCTGCAGTCCGAGCAGACCCCGACCCGCATCCGCCTGGCCGTCGGCCAGGAAGGGGAGATGCCTTGGCGCGGCGGCGGCATGCTGGTGCAGTACATCGCCGCCGACGACACCCGCGGCGACACGCTGGAGGCCTGGGTCCGCACCCAGGCCTTCTTCGAGACCATCGGCGAGGATGAGCTGCTGGACTTGGATCTGTCGTCGAACACCCTGCTCTTCCGGCTGTTCCATGAGGATGGCGTGCGGGTATTCGGCTCCAAGCCACTGCGGGCCTTCTGCCGCTGCAACCAGGAGCGGATCGAGACCGTGCTGCGCTCGTTCGACGCCGCCGACCGCGAAGACATGGTCGAGCCGGACGGCAAGATCCACGTGACCTGCGAGTACTGCAGCCGCGTCTACGCGATCGCCCCCGAGACGGTGACGGCCTGACCTTCGACTCAGGCCCGGAAATGCTAGGCTGGGCGCGATGACCGACGTCGCGCCCACCGAAACCGACGCATCCGGCAACGCCCGGCCCTATTCCGTCTCCGAGCTGGCGTTCGCCCTCAAGCGGACGCTGGAGGACGCCTACGGCTTCGTGCGCCTGCGCGGCGAGCTGTCGAAGGTGACCCACCACTCCAACGGCCACGTCTATCTCACCATCAAGGACGAGCGGGCCGCCATCGACGGGGTGGTCTGGAAGGGGCAGGTTCGCGGCCTGTCGGTCCGGCCCGAGCAGGGGCTTGAGGTGGTGGTCACCGGCAAGATCACCACTTACCCGCAGGGCTCGCGCTACCAGATTGTCATCGAGACCATGGAAGCGGCCGGTATCGGCGCCCTGCTGGCCCAGCTCGAGCGCCTGAAGGCGAGGCTGGCCGCCGAGGGCCTCTTCGACCCCGCTCGCAAGCAACCCCTGCCCGAGATGCCGGCCGTGGTCGGCGTGGTGACCAGCCCCACGGGCGCGGTGATCCGCGACATCCTGCACCGCATCCGCGACCGCTGGCCCTGCCGGGTGATCGTCTGGCCCGTGGTGGTGCAGGGCGAGGCGGCGGCGATGCAGGTAAGCGCCGCGATCCGCGGGTTCAACGCCATGACACCCGGCGGACCCGTTCCGCGGCCCGACGTGCTGATCGTGGCGCGCGGCGGCGGCTCGGTGGAGGACCTTTGGCCGTTCAACGACGAGGGGCTCGCTCGCACGGTGGCCGAGGGGCGCATCCCCCTGATCAGCGCCGTGGGCCACGAGACCGACACCACCCTGATCGATTTCGTCTCCGACCGTCGGGCGCCGACGCCCACCGCAGCCGCCGAGATGGCGACGCCGGTCCTCGCCGAGCTGAAGGCCCTGGTCTCGGACCTCGGCGCGCGGATGCACCGCTGCGGCGGGCGCGTGGTGGACGAGCGGCGGGCCCGGGTCCAGCACGCCGACCGCGCCCTGCGGCGCGTGCCCGACCTGGTCGAGTTGGCCGCTCAACGGTTCGGCGTGGTGTCGGGCCGGCTGGGCGCGGGCCTGGCGCGTAACGCCGCGGCCCACGAGCGCGAGCTGGTGCGGGTGGCCTCGCGCCTGTCGCCCCTGCTGCTGCAACGCCCGCAGGCGGTGCAGAAGGACCGGCTGGACCGGCTGACCGTGCGGCTGGAGCCGGCGATGCGCCGCCGCCTGGAACGGCTATCCGAACGGCTGGAAGGCCTCTCCAAGCTCTACGGCTCGGTCGACCCCGACCGGCCCCTGCAGCGCGGCTTCGCCCGGGTGGCCCGCGCCGACGGCTCGCTGGTCCACGCCGGCGCCGCCCTGGCGAGCGGCGAGGAGGTGGCCATCACCTTCGGCGACAAGGTGACCCGACAGGCGGTAATTGATGGATCGGCCAGCGACAGGTCAGGCGGCGCGCCGCCGCCGCCCAAGCCCGCCCGGACAAAGGCCAAATCGGACGGTCCGGCCCAGGGCGACCTGTTCTGAGGCGGCCGGGCGCGCTACATAGCGCCCATGAACGCCCATGATCGCAATCTCGGCGCCCAGGACCTCGCCAAGCTGCACTACGGCGACGGCGACTACGCCGTGCTGCGCCCCGGCCGGTATGTGCTGTGCGCCGTCACCGGCCAGAAGATCCCGCTGGAGCAGCTCCGCTACTGGAGCGCCGAACTGCAGGAGGCCTATGCCGGCCCGGCCGAGGCGCTGAAGCGCTGGCAGGAAACCCGCTAGCCGTCCTTGCGATAGACCTCGTTCGGCCAGCGCCGGTGGACCCAGAACCACTCGGTGGGCCGCTCGCGCACGCGCTCCTCCATGAAGGCGTTGATGCGGCGGACCCCCGCCGCGATGTCGGCCTCGCGGTCGCCCGTGTCCTCAAGGTGGATCGGCTCGTGGACGATGACCTTGAAGCGGGCCCCCGGGCCAACCCGCTGGACGCTCATCGGCTGGATCGGCAGACCGAAGCGCAGGGCGAAGGTGGAAGGCCCCGGCGCCGTATGACAGGTGACGCCGAAAAATGGCGCGGCGACCCCGCCGTTGAACTTCTGGTCGTTCATCAGCGCCACGGACTCGCCACGCTGCAGCCCGCGCATCAGCTCGCGCGCGCCCTCCAGGCCCTTCGGCGCGAACAGGCGGACCCCGTAGCGGAAGCGCTGCCGGCGAACGCTGGCGTCGACGTAGGGGTTGTTCATGGCGCGATAGGTGATCTGGCACGGCACGCCGGCCCGCACGATGGCGGCGGGCATCACCTCGAAACACGAGAAATGGCCGGAGATGAAGACCACCGGCCCCTCGCCCGCGGCGATCTCGGCCAGACGCTCCTCACCCTCGATCTGAACGCGGCTTTTGTCGGCCACCACACGGTCGAGTATGATAAACTCCGCTAACGACCTACCGAGTTCAATCCACTGTGCGCGAAGGAGTTGTTTCGTTTCGGCATCCGTGAGGGTGGGGAAAGCGATCTCGATATTCCGCGCGGCCACGCGGTGAGCGCTTGTCAAGGGCCCCAGCTTTCTGAACAGCCAAGCCCCTGAATCTGATACAGAATCGATCGGAAACAGGCGAGCCAGGCCGCAGACGGCGTCGAATAGCGCCGCCTCAAGCATCCAAATCAATTTTGCCACGTATGAATGGTTAAGTGCGGCCATTCGTCCTTCCTAGGCATGGCCGACCGCGTTCGGCAATGGAGGCTGCTGGCGTGCGAATTGCGATGTCTCAACCACGGAGTCCCGATGCGGGACTAAGGAAGATCATGGTCGGGGATTCCATGGACGAGATCGACATCCATCTGGGCCGGCGGCTTCGGCGTCGGCGTCGCCTTCTGGGACTGACCCAGCAGGAACTGGCCCACGCCTGCGGTGTGCGTTTCCAACAGATCCAGAAGTACGAGTGCGCGGCCAACCGCATGTCTGCGGCCCGCCTCTGGCAGCTGGCCGAGGTGCTGGAAGTGCCGGTGAGCTACTTCTACGAGGGCCTCACCCGCGACCAGCGCGAGAGCCTGGAGCGCGAGAGCGCCTCGTCGTCGAGCGAGACGATGGCCAGCAAGGAAACCCAGGACCTCATCCACGCCTACTACCAGCTCGGCGAACGGCCCCGCCGCCGCCTGCTGGACCTCGCCAAGGCGATGAACGGCGAACTCGAGGCTTAAGCCGGACGGCCGGGCAGGCTATGGCGGGGACATGAGTCCGACCGCAGAACCTCTCCCGCTTCCGTCCGCCCTCCTGGAAGAACTCGACGCCTTCCTGGTCGAGTTGAATCAGGCCGCCGCCGGGACGACGCTTCCCCTGTTCCGCGGCGACCACGGCGTCGCCAACAAGTACGAGCGCGGGTTCGATCCCGTCACCGAGGCCGACCGCGGCGCCGAGCGCGCCATCCGCGCCATGATCGCGGCGCGCTATCCCCACCACGGCGTTATCGGCGAGGAATACGGCGAAGACCGTCCGGACGCCGAGTTCGTCTGGGTGCTGGACCCTGTCGACGGCACCCGAGCCTTCATCGCTGGCCTGCCGCTCTGGTGCACCCTCATCGGCCTCAGGTTCCAGGGGTGCCCGGTGCTCGGCTCGATCGGCCAGCCCTATCTCGGCGAAATCTACCTTGGCCACGCCGGCGGCTCGCGGCTGCTGAGCGCCCAGGGCGAGCGGCCGCTCCAGGTCCGCGCCTGTCCCGTCCTGACCGAGGCGCTGATCGCCACCACGGATCCCGAAGGCTGCTTCAACGGCGCGGAACTCGGCGCCTGGCGACAGGTGCGGGCGGCTGCGCGACTCGCCCGGCTGGGCTGCGACGCCTACGCCTACGCCATGGTGGCCGCGGGCACGATGGACCTGGTGGTCGAGGCCGGCCTCAAGAGCTGGGACATCGAGGCCGCCATCCCCGTCATCGCCGGCGCCGGCGGGCTCACCACCAACTGGCGGGGCGAGCCCGTGGGGACGGACGGCGGACAGGTCGCCATCGCCGGCGACCGCGCCTGCCTGGAGGAGGCGCTGGTCGCGCTGAAGCGGGCGGCGAACTGACGACTATTTCGCCGGCGTCTTGGCCGGAGCCTTCTTGGCGGCGGGCTTCTTGGCCGCCGGAGCCTTGGGGGTCGCGGCCGCTTTGGGGGCGGCAGGCTTCTTGGCCGTGGCGGGCGTCTTGGCCGCCGCCGGCTTCTTCGCAGCCGCGGGCTTGGCGGCCGCCTTCGGCGCAGCCTTGGGGGCCGCCTTGGCGGCGGCGGGCTTGGCCGCTGGCTTAGCCGCCGCCTTCGGAGCAGCCTTGGCCGCGGCCGGCTTCCCAGCGGCCTTGGGCGTCGCCGACGTCTTGGCGGCAGGCGTCTTGGCCGCGGAGGCTTTGGCCGTGGCGGCCTTGGGCGTTGCGGCCTTGGCGGGGGCCGCAGCCTTCTTCGCCGCGGCGGGGTT
>JBKOYY010000175.1:0-9926 GCA_046725615.1 Pseudomonadota bacterium | reverse complement strand
CGGGCAACACCAACCCTTCGCCCGACCTGAACCAGATCCCCTCGCAGCTGATCCAGCGCGTTGACGTGCTGACCGGCGGCGCCTCCGCGACCTACGGCTCGGACGCGATCGCCGGGGTCGTGAACTTCATCATGAAGCGCGACTTCGAAGGCGTGCAGATCGACGCCCAGTGGGGCGTGTACCAGCACGACCAGCACAACGAGTTCGCCCAGAGCCTGCTCCCGGCCCGCGGCGTCGCCAAGCCGAAGGACAACGTCTGGGACGGCGAGTCGCGCGACCTCAGCATCATCATGGGTGCGAACTTCGAGGAGGGCCGTGGCAACGTCACGGGCTACTTCACCTACCATGACCAGGAGCCGGTGACGCAGGCCAAGCGCGACTACTCGGCCTGCCAGATCGTCGCCACCGCGGCGGGCGTGGCGAGCTGCGCGGGCTCGCCCAACTCCAACCAGTGGGTGCTGGCCGACGGCAGCCGCTTCAACCTGACCGGCTCGCCGACCCAGGCCGCGGTGGTGGGCAACACCTTCGCCCCGTGGAGCGCCTCCGCGACCACGACCCCGCCGCCGTTCTTCAACTCGAACGACTACGCCTACCTGCTGCAGCAGAGCACCCGTTACACGGCCGGCTTCCTCGCCCGCTACGAGGTGAACAAGCACCTCGAGTTCTACGGCGACTTCGGCTTCATGAACGACCGCTCGAACGTGCAGATCGCGCCGACGGGCCTGTTCCAGGGCGCGGGCGCCTCGCCGAACGGCGGGTTCCTGATCAACTGCAACAACCCGTTCATGAGCGCCCAGCAGCGCACGGCGATCAACTGCTCGGCCGCCGACATCGCCTCGGGCGCCAGCAAGGACCTGCTGATCGGCCGCCGCAACATCGAGGGCGGCGGGCGCAACCAGCTCTACGAGCACACCAACTACCGGGCCGTGTTCGGCGGCCGCGGCGAGATCACCGGCTCGTGGAAGTATGACCTCTACGGCTCGTACTACTACACCAGCCTCTACCAGGCCTCGCAGAACTACCTGTCGATCTCGCGTCTGCAGAACGCCCTGCAGGTGGTGCAGGGCCCGAACGGACCGGTCTGTATCTCGGGCGGCTCGTGCGTGCCGTTCAACATCTTCCAGGACGGCAAGGTCACCGATGCGGCCCTCGCCTACCTGGACATCGAGGGCACGTCGAAGGGCTCGATCGCCGAGCGTGTCATCGAAGGCACGATCACCGGCGACCTCGGCGACTACGGCGTGAAGTCGCCGTGGGCGAACGACGGCGTCGGCGTGGCGGCGGGCTTCCACTACCGGCGCGACCACCTCGAATACAAGCCGGACTCGGCCCAGCTCAGCGGCGACCTGTCGGGCGCCGGCGGCGCCTCGACCCCGATCGACAACAGCCTGAGCGTGAAGGAGTTCTTCGGCGAGGCCCGTGTCCCGCTGGTTCAGGACATGCCCTGGGCCAAGGACGTCACGGCCGAGCTGGGCTACCGCTACTCGGACTACTCGACCGGCGTCAGCGCCAAGACCTGGAAGCTGGGCCTGTCGTGGGCGCCGACGTCGGACTTCAAGTTCCGGGGCTCGTACAACAAGGCCATCCGGGCGGCGAGCATCCTCGAGCTCTACACGCCGCAGGCGGTGACCAACACGAGCCAGGTGTCGGAAGACCCCTGCGCCGCCGGCGCCCAGAACCCGGCCTCGCTGCAGGCCTGCCAGAACACCGGCATCACCGCCGCGCAGTACGGCGTCATCCCGCAGTGCCCGTCCGGCCAGTGCGCGGTGCTCAACGGCGGCAACCCGCTTCTGGCGCCGGAAACCGCCAAGACCTTCACCGTGGGCGTCACCGGCCGGCCGTCGTTCATCCGCGGCTTCACGGCCAGCGTGGACTACTACCACGTCGACCTGAAGGACGTGATCGGCGCCATCCCGCTGGGCGTGATCCTGCAGCGCTGCCTCGACACCGGCGACCAGACGTTCTGCAGCCAGATCGTCCGCGCCCAGAACGGCATCCTGTTCGGCAACACCCAGGCCCAGGGCGGCTATATCAACGGCACGAACGTCAACGTCGGCGCCGGCGTCACCTCGGGCATCGACCTGCAGGCCAGCTACGTCCTGCCGATCGAGGACTGGGGCCTGGAGAACTGGGGCGGCGTCTCGGTGAACCTGTCGGGCTCGTACCTGCTGAAGCAGACCACCGTGCCGCTGCCGGGCGACGACGCCTATGACTGCGCCGGCCTGTTCGGCCCGCAGTGCCAGACGGTCAGCCCGCGCTGGCGCCACACCCTGCGGGTCAACTGGAACACCCCGTGGGACGTGACCGCCTCGCTCGCCTGGCGCTACATCCACAGCAGCACCTACGAGCAGGACACCAACGAGCCGACCATCGGAACCGGCGGCCGCAACGCCTTCAACCACAAGCTGCCCCAGCGCAGCTACCTGGACCTGTCGGCGGTGTGGAACGTGAACGACATGTTCGCGGTCCGCGGCGGGATCAACAACATCCTCGACCAGGATCCGCCGCTGGTGAACAACCGGATCTCCCAGACCGGCTCGCCGAACACCTATCCGACCTACGACCTGCTGGGCCGGAAGATCTTCGTGGGCGTGACCGCCAGCTTCTAAGGCGAACGACCACACAGACGACGGGGGCCTCCGCGCAAGCGGGGGCCCTTTTCGCATGGCCTCAGACGTCCACTTCATTGCTTGCAGGCGGGAATTCGCCCTAGTTTTCGACGGGCTGAAGGGGGCGCGCAGGGCGATGCCATGGTGGATTCCACCGCTCATGTGCGTGATGTGGGCCTGGGGGTGCTTCCAGACCTACAGAGGCCTGCGTTTCGGCAAGGTCCGCGGCAGGTCGTCAGACGTCTGCGGGCGTTACAACCCGCTGTTCTGGATCCACTTCGGCTTCTATGCCTTCGGGACCATCTTTCTGCCCATCATGATGGCGCTGATGTTCGCGAAAGCTGACGTCATCTGGCCGTAGGCCGACCCCACCGGTGGTCCGCCTCAGGCGGCGTGGAGCACCGGCGCGGGGGTGGGTTCGAGGACGCTGGCCAGCCAGTCGACGAACGGGCGGACGAGGTCGGCGCGCGGCGACGCGGGGTTCCAGACGGCGGTGTATTCCTCGCGGAGCGCCGCCTCGGCCTCGAACAGGCGCACGAGGCGGCCGGCGCGCAGGTCTTCGCGGGCCAGGAGGCCGCGGGTGAGGCAGACGCCGGCCCCGCTGCGCGCCAGTTCCAGCGCCGCGAGCGGGCTGTCGGCGGTGAGCGTCGCCGGGGTCGGCAGTTCGGACAGGCCGACCTGCTCCAGCCACAGGCGCCAGGGATGGTCGGGCTGGTGGATGAGCGGCGCCCGGACCAGGTCCTCGGGGCGGCGGGGCAGCTCAAGCGTCGGCGCGGCGACCGGGAACAGCGCCTCGCCGGCGAGACGCCGCTGGGTCAGGCCGGCGCACGATCCCGCACCGTACAGGAGGGCGACGTCGACCTCGCCCGCGGTGACCTCGGCGGCGCCGGTGACAGTGCGCAGCTCGATCTCGCGGTCGGGCGTGCGGGCCAGGAACGCCGGCAGGCGGATGGCCAGGATGCGTTCGGCGATGCCGGCGGTGGCGGCCACCACCAGACGGGCGCGACCGGGCCTGGCCGGCGCCTCGAACGCCTCGGAGATCAGGTTCAGGCTGAGCCGCAGCCGGCTGACGAAGGCGCGGCCGGCCTCGGTGAGGGCCACCGTGCGGCCGTAGCGCTCGAACAGGTCCACGCCCAGCCGGGTCTCCAGCGAGCGGACCGCATGGCTGATGGCGCTCTGGGTGAGGTTGAGCTCGTCGGCGGCCTTGGTGAAGCTCTCATGCCGCGCTGCCGCTTCGAAGGCGGCGATGGCCCTCAATGATGGCGGACGGACGGCCACGGACTGTTTCTCCCCAAGGACTTGTGGTCTCCATGGCAGGATGACAGGCCGGCCGCGGTCTTCAGCCGAATTGCGTCAAAGGGCGACAACGGTCCGACCAAGCGGGGCGATTTGCGGCGAGCGGGCAAGCGGCGTCGACCAACGGCCTTGGACGTCACACCGAATGTCGCAGAATGCCGTTCGTCTGGAGGGGACATGCGCCTGCCGCGCCTCAACAACTATCTGGTGGCGAATTTCGTCCTCTGGGCGCTGACCTACGTCATCGTCACGGCGCGGGTGATGGCCGAGCCGATCGCCCATCCTTGGGACATGGCGCTGCGCCGCCTCGGCATGGCGGCGTTCGGCTTCCTGGCCTGCCTCCTGATCGGACGGATACTCTCGGCCCTGGCCGACCAGCCGCTGTGGCGGCGCCTGCTGGCGGCAGGCGCCTTGTCCGTGGTGGGTGGGTTCGCCTACTCGGTCCTGAACTATGCGGCCTTCTACCTGCTCGACCCGCTCTGGGGCGTCGAGCCCCTGTCGCCGGTCTCGGTGGCGGTGACCGCCTCGACCTTCTTCTGGACCTTCATCTCGTGGTGCGCCCTCTACTTCGCGATCCGCTACGAGGAGGAGCTGAAGGAGAAGAGCCTGCGGCTGGTGTCGGCCCAGGCCCTGGCGATGGACGCGCAGAACCGGATGCTGCGCTACCAGATCAACCCGCACTTCCTGTTCAACACCCTGAACGCCCTGTCGTCGCTGATCCTGGCGCGCGAGAACGAGCGCGCCGAGCGGGTGGTGCTGTCGCTGTCGAGCTTCCTGCGCCACACCCTGGAGAAGGAGCTGCCCGACAAGGCGCCGCTGGCCGACGAGATCGAGGCCCAGCGTCAGTACCTGCTGATCGAGCAGGCCCGCTTCGAGGACCGTCTGAACTACGTGGAGCACATCCCGGCGGATCTGCGCGACGTCCTGGCCCCCAGCCTGATCCTGCAGCCGCTGGTGGAGAACGCGGTCAAGTACGGCGTGGCGCGCTCGAATGCGACCGTCACCATCGAGATCCGCGCCGAGGCCGACGGCGGGCGGCTGCGGCTGACGGTCAGCGACGACGGCGGCGCCGCGGCCGGCGCGCTGGCGCCGCCGAAACTGGGGCTGGGACTGGAGAATGTCCGCCGCCGGCTCGACCTGATCTACGGCAAGGCCGCCGAACTCACCTGCGGACCGCGTCAGCCCAGCGGCTTCCTGGCGTCGGTCGAAATCCCGCTGGAGCGCGCATGAACCAGATTCCCATCGCGTCCGACCCGATGACCCGCACGCTTCGCGTCGCCCTGGTCGACGACGAGCCGCCGGCGCTGCGCCGGCTGCGGCTGGCGATCGAGAAGGCGCCCGGCGCCGAGGTGGTCGGCCAGGCCGCCAACGGCGAGGAGGCCCTGGCGCTGATCCGGCGCGGCGGGATCGACGTGGTGCTGCTGGACATCCGCATGCCGGGCCTGTCGGGCCTGGACCTGGCCCGGGCGATCGACCCCGAGCGCGCGCCGATCTTCATCTTCGTCACCGCCTTCAGCCGCTTCGCCACCGACGCCTTCGAGCTGGCGGCTGTCGACTATCTGCTGAAGCCCGTGGAGTTCGACCGGCTGCACGCGGCGCTGGAGCGCGCGCGCGCCGTGCTGCAGTCGCGCGCGGCCCGCTCGCGCATCGCCGAGCTGGAAGAGGTGGTGGCGGCCCTGCGCGCGGCGGAGGCGCCCGGCGGCGACTATGCCGACGAGATCTGGGTGCCCGACCGGGGGGACCGCCTGCGCCTGCCGGTCAACCTGATCGACTGGGTCGAGGCCGAGCGGGACTATGTGCGGATCCACAGCCGCGGCCGCAGCTTCCTGGTGCGCAAGCCGATCCGACGGCTACAGGCCGAGCTCAACCCCGCCGAGTTCGTGCGCGTGCACCGGGGCGCCCTGGTGCGGCGCGACCGGATCGTGCGGCTGGCGCGCCGGCCCGGCGGTCCCGCGGCGGTGGTGCTGCTGACGGGCGCCGAGGTGCCGGTGGCGCGCCGCCAGGCGGCGATCGTCCGAAAGCTGGTCGGCGCCCGCGGGGGCTAGAGCCTTACAGCGGCGCGCAGGTGCGCATGTTGACGGGCGGCGACTCCGCGCGCGCCCAGGTCCCGCCCGTCTTGGTGAACAGGGCGAAGGCCGAGCCGGACTTGCCGGTGGAGCCGTCGGGGTTGCGGCTGGCGAAGGTCATGGCCGCCACCACCTTGGAGCCCACGCCTTTGGCGGTTTCGTCCGCGGAGATGGCCTGCAGGCCCTTGCACATCACCTGGAAGTCCTGGCAGCCCTTGCCCTCGACCTTGGCGGCGCAGGTCGGGTGCTCGGCCTCGATGGAGGTGCGCCAGGCGAGGATCTCGGTGTCGAGGCCGGCGTTGGGGTCGGCCGAAGCCGTCTTGTCGGCGGCCGGGCTGCAGGCGGCCAACAGGGTCAGGGACAGGCCGGCGACGGCAAGGACTCTCAGCACGAAACGCTCCGAAGCATAGGGAGCGCAGCCCTTAGCGCATCGAAAGCGGCGGACGTGTGACCAAACGACCAGCGGGTCGAATTATTCGGCGGGCGCCGCCCGGCTCATCACCGGCCCGATCTCGTCGTGCAGGACGAGGTCGGCGTAGGGATCGAGCTCGGTCTCCTCGCGGTTGACGATCACCAGCCGCGCTCCGTTGCGCTTGGCCAGCAGCGGGAAGCCGGCGGCGGGATAGACCACCAGCGACGAGCCCAGGACGAGGAAGAGGTCGCAGGCCAGGGTCTCGGCCTCGGCGCGGGCCATCGGCTCGGCCGGCATGGCCTGGCCGAACGAGATGGTGGCGGTCTTCACGAGGCCGCTGCAGACGCGGCAGGCGGGCAGGTCGCCGGTGGCCTCGTACAGGACCTTCAATTCGTCCAGCTCGTGCCGGACGCCGCACTCCAGGCAGGTGGCGTAGCTGGCGTTGCCGTGCAGCTCGATGACGCGGTCGGCCGGCACGCCCGAGGCCTGGTGCAGGTTGTCGACGTTCTGGGTGATGACGGACGAGCACTTGCCTGAGGCGACGAGACGGGCGACCGCGTGGTGGCCGGCATTGGGCTCGCGCCCGACCCAGCCGGCCCGGCCAGAGAACGCGCGACTCCAGGCCTCGCGCCGCTTTTCCTCGCTGGCGACGAACTCCTGGAAGTAGATCGGCTTCATCTTGCTCCACACGCCGCCGGGGCTGCGGAAGTCGGGGATGCCGCTTTCGGTGGAGATGCCTGCGCCGGTGAACACCACCATCCGGCGTGAGTCGGCGATCAGGCGGGCGAGGTCGTCAGGGCTCGGCATGTCGGGGCTCGGCATGGGCGCGAGCTTAGTGCGTTCGGGCGGGGAAGGGGAGGATCGGCCCGGCCTTGGTCGGGGGGATGCCAGGGGTGTGGGCCGGGCCGATCCGGACCGTCTCCCGTCGGCTGCCGCGATGGACAGGCCGTCGAAGGGCGGTCGCGCCTATAACCACGAGGGGCGGCGCGGGTTCCCGGCGATATCGTCAGGCGGGCGGGGCGCCGAAGGCGGCCGCGATACGGGCGTCGTCGATCCCGTCGATCTCCAGGCGCTTCACCCGCGCGGTGTCGCCGGCGAGGATGCGGATCGAGGACTTGGGCGTCCTCAGCGCCTTGGACAGCAGCCCGATCACGGCGGCGTTGGCCGCGCCTTCGGTGGCGGCGGCGCTGACCCGCAGCTTCAGGATCGGCCGTCCGGCCTCATCCGCGCTCCACCCCTCCACCGCGTCGCGGCCGCCCCGTGGCGTCACGCGGATGCTCAGGCGGGCCATGGCGGCGCTATGGGCCTCAGCCCAGCATCGCGAACAGCGGCCGGAACAGCCAGGGCAGCAGGTAGGTGTTGGCTGCCTGCAGCACGAGGATGACGATGATCGGGCTGATGTCGACGCCGCCCAGCGGCGGGATCAGCTTCTGAAACGGACGCAGGACCGGTGTCGTGACTGCGTCGAGGAAGCGAACGACGCTGTAGATGAACTGGTTGCGCAGGTTGATGACGTTGAACGCCACCAGCCACGACAGGATCGCGCTGGCGATGATCGCATAGATCAAGAGCTGCAGCAGGGTGGAGACTATCGCGAAGAGGAAGCTGGCCATCGCCCCGGTTCTACCGGCGTTTGCGGCTGTGGCAAGGCGACGCCGCTTTGCGGCTTGACAGACCCCGCTCCAATCGACTTATTCCGCGCCTTCCTGGGGCCGTAGCTCAGTTGGTAGAGCGCCTCGTTCGCAATGAGGAGGTCAGGGGTTCGACTCCCCTCGGCTCCACCAGGAACCTTCAAGCCCTTGAGCGGCTTGGAATATCTGGAAATCCCTAGGAAAACATGGGCTTCGAGGCGGCCGGGTTCTACATCCGGTCAAGGTGAAGACCTCGTGCCCACGCACCTGACGAAGATCGGGGCGACCTACCATTTCCGCCGTCTCGTCCCCGAAAATCTGCGTCTCTTCTTCCTGACCCGCAGCGGCACGCCGCGCGTCGAGTTCATGGAACGCCTGAAGACCAAAGATCGCCGAGACGGCTGTCGCCGAGCTTCACGACAAGCTCGACGCCATGGTCGCTCAGCCGACCGAGCCGCAGGTGGCCAACGTCGCTTGGGCTTTCAGGGGGCTCGGGAGACCGTATCGCGCCCGTCTTCCGGTTTGTCCCAAAGCTACTCCGTGGTCGTCCCGTCGAAGTGCTCTTCGCTGGCTTCAGCGTCGGCCTTGGTCTTGTGGACCACGCCGTCCTTGTGATCCGGCGGCCCATAGAGCGTATAGAGCTTGAGCGACTTCTCGCCGGTGTTGATCACGTTGTGCTTGGCGCCTGCAGGCACGATGATCGCGTCATCGCTCTTGATCTTCGTCCGCACGCCGTCGATCCAGACCTCGCCCTTGCCCTTCTCCACCCGGAAGAACTGGTCATGGTCCGCGTGGACCTCATCGCCGATCTCCTCGCCCGGCTGTAGGGCCATCAGCACCAACTGAAGGTGCTTGCCCGTGTAGAGCACCCGCCGGAAGTCCTTGTTGTCTTCCGTCAGTTCCTCGATGTCCTCGACGAAACCCTTCATGTGCGCCGCTCCTTGTCCGCACTCCCCGCCTGCGTAGGCTTAGCAGGCGACCGGGCCATGACGTGGGTCAATTCGATCGAAGATGAGTGGAGCCGCCCTCGCTGCGGCGCCAACAGGAACCTTCTCCCCAGTTCACCGGCCAGTCCCGCGACGGCGCGACAGTGGCGCTCTTTCGCGGTGGCGCGAAAGATGACTGGCGAGGGCCTGCCCGAATGCTGCAGTTTGGGGCCAGGGAGCAGTCAGCGCGTGCCCCGGGGCTAAGGGCGGGCATCCATGCCGGTTGAGACACAGCTTCGCGAGATCTTCGAAGCCTTCGGCGACGGCGTCTTCATTGCCGACGCGGCCGGCGGATACCTGGGCGTCAATCCCGCCGGTTGCGCTATGCTTGGCTACAGCCGGGACGAGCTTGTGCAGCTCTCGCTCGCCGAGGTCCTCGACCCGTCGGAGTGGCGCCGGCTGCCCGAGACGATCCGCACCCTGGCGAGCGGCCAGCTGATCCGCAGCGAATGGCTGTTCCGCCGCAAGGATGGCTCGACCTTCGTGGGCGAACTGGTGGGCGGCCGCCTGCCCGACGGGCGGTTCCAGAGCGTGGTCCGCGACATCTCGGAGCGGCTGGAGCGCGAGCGGCATGAGCAGCTGCTGATCCGCGAGGCCACGCACCGGACGAAGAACATCCTGTCGCTCGTCCAGGCGATGGCGCGCCAGACCGCGTCCCACTCGCCCGACACCTTCCTGGAGCGGTTCGATCAGAGGATCGCCGCCCTGGCGGCGTCGCACGACCTGTTCGTCAACAGCGCCTGGGGGGCGGTCGGGATCGAGGACCTGGTGCGCGCCCAGCTCTCCTCGTTCGTGCCCAGACTGGAGGACCGTTTCCGGATCAGTGGCCCGGAGGTGCAGGTCACCCCGGCCGCCGCCCAGTCCATCGGCATGGCGCTGCACGAACTGGGCACCAACGCCGCCAAGTACGGAGCGCTGTCCAACGC